>DASVIK010000024.1:0-7325 GCA_036382135.1 Candidatus Limnocylindrales bacterium
ACCGCCGCCGTGCCGAGGCCGGCGACCAGTGACGTGAGCAGGCGGCGGGGGCCGCGCCACGCTCCGGTCGACCCGCTCCCGTCCCACACGTACCGGCGCAGGAGGACCGCGGCCGTGATGGGGACGAGGATCACCCCGAGCTGGATCTTGACGACGCCGGCGATGACCGTGAACACGACCGCGAGCTCGGGCTGGTCGCGCCACAGCGAACGGATGGCCAGGAGGACGAAGACGAGGCCGACGGAGTCGACCTGCCCCCAGACGACGCTGTCGAACCAGGTGACCGGGATGAAGAGGTACAGCGCCGCGCCGACGAGGGCCGCGCGCCGGCCGCCGCCGAGCTCCCGGACCATCGACCAGATGAGCCAGGCCACCCCGACGTCCGCGAGCATCGCCGGGATCTTGATCAGGTCGAGCGACGGCAGGGCTCGCTCGATGAGACCGATCGCCCAGAGGGCGTAGAGGTACCCGGGCGTGTAGTCGATGAAGAAGTCGCGATGGTAGAAGTTCGCGGGGCCGGTCTCGGCGAGCTTCTGGGCCCAGAACCCGAACGCCTCGAGGTCGTTCTTGAAGCCGGATCCGGGCAGGATGTATGCGATGATGATCCGGAGAGCGAACCCGAGCGCGAGAACGATCAGGATCTCGCTGGCCGCGTTCCGCGTCCCGGAAGTCCGGATCGGGGCGGCGCTGCTCCGATCGGGCTCGCCCGTGGCGGGGCCAGTCAACTGGGTCGGCCTCCTGCACGAGCGCTGAGGTGGATCGGAGTATAACGCAGGGTCCGCCCGGCTCCGGCCGGCGGCCCGACGAGGGTTCCGGCGGACACGCCGGCGCCGCTGGGCCGCCCGGACGGCCCGTTCGACGGCCCTCGGGCGGACGGCTCGTCAACGCCGTCGGACTGGCCATCGTCGGGGTCGCGCTCGGCGTCTACATGATCCAGAGCCTCGCCAGCCCGAACAACATCTACAACCATTTCGTCTGGCAGGCGTCCGCCTGGCTCGAGGGCCAGACGTCGATCCGTTATCCGGTCCTGGGCGTCGACGGCAAGCCGGGCAACGACTACTTCAACGACGCAAGCGAGATCACCACGGCCGACGGCACCCCGACGGGGCGCGGCCTGCTGCCATTCCCGCCCCTGCCCGCCCTGGTGCTGCTGCCGTTCGTCAAGCTGTGGGGGCTGGCGACGGACGAGCAGCGCATCTCGGTGCTCCTCGCCGCCCTCGACGTGGGGCTCGCGTTCTGGATGCTCGGCCGGCTGCGCGTGCGCTCGCCCGTGCGCATCGCGGTCACGGTCTTCTTCGCCTTCGGGACGGTGTTCTGGTACACGGCCGAGAAGGGCTCCACGTGGTACCTGGCCCACGTCGTGGCGGTGGGGCTCGCCCTCCTCTCGGTGGGCGTCGCCCTGGGGGCGGACGAGGCCGCCGTGACGGATGCGGCAGCCGGGGAGGTCGATCGGGCCGAGGGAGCGACGGGTCGGTGGTGGTCGCCGGGCCGCTGGGGGTGGCACGGCGTACGGACGCTCATCGACGGGCGCCAGTTCCTGGCCGGCTTCCTCCTCGGGCTGGCCGGGACCGCGCGCCTCACCGTCGTCCTGGGCGCGCCGTTCCTCGTCTTCGTGGGCGGAGGCGGGAGCTGGCCCCGGAGGGGACTCTCGGCGGCGCTCGGCGCGGCCATCCCGATCGGCGGCCTGCTCCTCTACAACCAGGTCTCGACGGGCCATTGGTTCAACCCGGTCTACGAGTTCCTGTACCAGCAGGAGGCGAACTTCTACACGTTCCTGCATTACAACCCGGACTGGGCGATCGAGGATATCCGCTACGTCCCGGCCAACCTCGGGCTCATGCTGGTCGGCCCGCCGGACATCCTGCCGACGGTCCTGCCGTTCGGCCAGCAGCTGTGCGACGCGGCACACCCGATCAGGGGCTGGCTCGACCCCGCCTGCCCGATCATCGCCCCCCGCCAGGAGGGCATGGGCCTCCTGCTCACCAGCCCGGCCTGGCTGTACGCCGTCAGTGCCGTGCGGCGGATCGGCTGGAACCGACTGGTGACGGGTTCCGTCCTCGCCGTGTTCCTCATCGCCCTCGTCAACGTCGCCCATTTCAGCCAGGGCTGGGTCCAGTTCGGGTACCGCTTCAGCAATGACTTCGCGCCCTTCGCCCTCGTCCTCCTCGCCCTCGCCCTCCAGTGGCGGCCGCGCCTCGGCTGGTTCGCGGTGGGGCTCATCGCGTTCTCGATCGGCGTGAACGCGTGGGGCGTCTACTGGGGCGGCGCGTACGGATGGTGAGTCGCGGATCCGCGGAGCCGGTCGTCCGGGACGGCGCCCCGACCGGGACGCTCGCCGGGGGCCTGTGGGTGGCCGGTCCGGCGTTCGTGGCGGTCCTGGCCCTCGCGCTCGTCTGGCCGACGCTCCTGCCGGGCGTGGGGTTCTGGGACACCGCCGAGTTCCAGGCCGTGCCGCCGCTCCTGGGGACGCTCCATCCGACCGGCTTCCCGGCCTATGCGCTCCTCGGCTGGCTGGCATCGGTCGTGCTCCAGCCGTTCGGGGCCCCGGCCTACCGGATGAACATCCTGTCGGCGCTGTGCGTCGCCGCGGCCGCCGGCGTGACGGTCATCCTCGTCCGCCAGCTCACGGGGCGCCTGGCGATCGCGGTCGCGGCGGGCGTCGTCCTGTTCCTCACCCCGATCGCCTGGAAGATCGCGACCCACGCGGACGCCCATGCCCTCCATCTCCTCCTCCTGGCCATCGTGTTCGCGCTGCTCGTCGGGTGGGAGTCGCGCGCCAGGGCGGTCGACGGACCGCGCCCCGGTGCCGATCGTTGGCTCGTGGCCGCCGCCGGCGCGTACGGGGTCGCGGTCGCGAACCACTCGCTGGCGCTGCTCGCCGCGCCCGGGATCGGCCTGTTCGTCCTGGCGGTCGAGCCCGGGATCCTTGGCCGCCGCGGCCTGGTCGCGCGCTGCGTCGGGGCAGGGCTGGGGATCGCGGCCATCCTCTACCTCGAGCTGCCGCTGCGCGCGGGACCGTTCCGGGCGCCGCTCGTCTACGGCCACCCGGAGACCCTCGCCGGCTTCGCGTACGTGGTGTTCGGCCAGCAGTTCCACGGCGACCTGGCGTCGCCGTTGCGCGACCTCGGACCCAGGCTCGGCAGCCTGGTCGACTTCGCCGCCGGCCAGCTCGGCGGTCTCGCGGCCGTCCTGCCGCTCGCCGGGGTCTGGGTCGCGATGCGGCGCTGGCGGTACGCGCTCCTCACCGTCCCCACGTTCGTCATGACGTGCTCGTTCGCGGTCCTGTACGAGAACGCCGACATCGCGCGCTACTACCTCGGGCCGCTCCTCATCGGCGTGACGTGGCTGGCCATCCTGGCCGGCGATCTCCTCGATCTCGCCGGCGACCTCCCGTCGCGCATCCGGGTCCGCGCGCCGGGGGGCGGGTCGCCGTCCGCGCTCGGGCTGCTGGCCCTCGAGGTCGTCGTCGCGGCGACCTTCGTCGCGCCGGCGACGCTGGCGGCCGGCGCCACCGCGAGGACCGTCGACGAGAGCCGCGACACGGCCGCCCAACGCTGGCTGGACACGACCCTCGGCGTCCTGGCGCCGAACGCGGTCGTGATCAGCTGGTGGAGCTACTCGACTCCGCTATGGTACGCACGCGATGTCGAGGGTCGACGAACCGACATCACGATCATCGACGATCGCACCCGCCTCGACCTGGATCTCGGAGACGTCTCGAGCGTGATCGACAAGTACCTCGGCAAGCGCCCCGTCTACCTCATCCGCCTGCCCGCCGAGACGGACCTGCTCGCCCGGACGTATCGGTTCCTCCCGATCCCGGACGTGATGGATTCCGGCCTGGTGCAGGTCGTCGGCCGCCAGGTCGCCGGGCCGTGACGGCCGCCGCGGCGGCGAGCGACGCCCTGCCTCTCGACGCCGCCGCGTCGGTCGATCCGCTTGACCGGCTCTCGTTCTTCTTCCCGGCCCACAACGAGGAGGCGAACCTCGAACCGCTCGTCGCCGAGGCCCTGGCGAGCCTGCCGGCCATCGCCGCGACCTTCGAGATCGTCATCGTCGACGACGGGTCGCGCGATACGACGCCGGCCATCGCCGACCGCCTCGCCGCGGAGCACCCGGACGTCGTCCGGGCCGTCCACCACCCGACGAACCTGGGCTACGGGGCAGCCCTCCGGTCGGGCTTCCAGGCGGCGCGCTACGACGTCGTGGCCTTCACCGACGGCGACCGCCAGTTCAAGGTGGCGGACGTGGGCCGGTTGACCGCGCGCCTGGCCGAGGGGGACGCGCCCGACGTCGTCGTCGGCTACCGAATCAAGCGGGCCGACCCGCTCGTGCGGACGCTCTACGCCAGGGCGTACCGGCTGGCGAACCGCATCTTCTTCGGCCTCCGCGTCCGCGACGTCGACTGCGCCTGCAAGATGTTCCGACGCGCCGCGCTCCAGGGGTTGCGGGTCGAGTCCGGCGGGGCCTTCTTCTCGGCCGAGCTGCTCATCAAGCTGCGGGCCAGCGGCCGGACGGTCGTCGAGGTCGGCGTGCCGCATTACCCGCGCACGGCCGGCTCGGCGACGGGCGCCCGACCCCAGGTCGTGTTCCGGGCCGTCCGGGATTTCTGGAGCCTGCGCCTGCGCCTCTGGGCGAACCGGGCCCGGGCGCTGCGCCGCGGTTCCCCGATGGTGGACGACGCCAAGCGCTGATCCCGCGTTAGCTCCTCACATCTCCGCGCGCGGGCAAGACTCCCGAGCGAAGGCGCCGCGGTGGCGCGGCGCACGGGCAAGGCTCCCGAGCGAAGGCGCCGGGGTGACCCGGCGCGCGGGCAAGGCTCCCGAGCGCCACTTAACCCGGGCCGCGGGACTCGCTGTCCGGGTCGGTGCCGAGCGAGTTGATGAAGTCCCGGAAGACGTCGAGGCGGGGGTCCACGATCCGGTCGGCGCCGCGCCCGGGCGCCCGCTCGAGAGCCGACCCGGCCTCCCGCTCGCCGTCCCCGAGCTCCTCTTCCGTGTCGACTCCCTCGGCCACCTCGGGGGAGACGCCGGCCCGTTCGAGCACGGCCGGTTCGGCGTAGATCTTCGCGCCCGCCCGGACGGCGAGCGCGAGGGCATCGGACGGGCGGGCGTCGATCTCGATCGTCCGCTCCCCGGCGACCAGGAAGAGCCGGGCATGGAACGTGTCGTCCGACAGGTCCGAGATGATGACCTGGCGGACCACGACGCCGAGCTCCTCGAGCGTCCGCGCGAACAGGTCGTGGGTGAGCGGGCGCTCGGCCGCCAGCCCCTGGAGCTTCATGGCGATCGCGTTCGCCTCCCAGGGGCCGATCCAGATCGGCAGGTAGCGCTCCTGGTCGGCCTCCTTGAGGATGACCACGTGGTTGCTCGAGAGCATGTGGACGCGGACACTCTCGACGACCATCTCGATCAGAGGCCCCGACATGGCCGGATTATCCCACGCGCCCGCGGCGGCCCCGCCGGTCCACTTCCGGTGGGCGACGGGCCGGAGCGGGGCCGCGAGTCATGGATCAGGGCTTCTTGGTCGGTCTCGGCGTCACCTTCGGCTTGGGCTTCACCGTCGGCTTGGGGTTCCCGGACGGGCTGGCCGAGGGCGACGGACTGGGCGCCACCGTCCCCGTGATCGTGTCGGGCACCGCGACGAGGGCCGCGATCCCGACGTTGCCCTGGCCGATCCAGACGACGCTGGGGGGCGCCGTGCCGGCACCGGGGACGAGGTAGAACGAGCGCAGGCCGCCCCACGTGGCATCGCCGTTGGCCAGCCGGTACTGGACCTGGTAGCCGCCGCTGTCCTTGGCGAAGGCGACGATCCGTCCCGCGGTCCGATCGTAGGCGTAGAGGGTCCCGCTGCCCAGGTCGTCGTCGAGGATCCGCAGTGCCGCGCCCGCGCCCACCGAGTGGCTCGACGTGGCGATGGCCGTGAAGTCGGTCGCCGGGTGGAGGACGTCGTCGCCGATCGTGGCCATCTTCCAGTTGGACCGCCCGATGACGAGGCTCACCTTGCCGGCCTGGGCGAAGTAGATGTCGCCGTCGATGAGCATCGCGTCGACGTCGTCGAGCTTCTGGGGGCCGGGCAGGCGCTTCGACGGGCTGCCCGGATAGCCCGAGCCGTCCGGCGCCGCCGTATACATCTCGACCTGCTGGAGGCCCGGCCGGATGACGTACAGCCGGTACAGCCCGGACGAGGAGCCGCCCGGCTGGTACGTGGCGATCCCGCGGACGTCCGAGCCCCACGAGGCCGAGCCGGTGACGCGCACCTTGACGAGCGTGCCGCGACCCTTGAGGTCGGCGGGGCGCCAGCGCCAGAGCGTGTTGCGGGCGTCGAGGATGAGGACGTCGCGGCCGCCGACCGCCAGGAACCTGGGCTCGGCGGGGGTCCCGGCCGCGACCGCCAGGCCGGCCCGCAGGACGACCGTCGCGGTCTTCGTGCGGGGGTCGATCCGGTAGACCGCCTTCGATCCCCGGTCGAGGACATATGGCAACCCGTCGACCGGGCCACGGACGAGCGCGATGAGGTCCGGGGTCGTCTTGGCGACAGGGAAGACGAAGGTGTTCGTGGTCGCGACGGGGACGACGCTGAAGTACGTTTCCAGGCCGCGCTGGACCTGTGCCCGCAGGGGCGCCAGGACGGTCTCCTGAACGCCACTGGCCCGGGCGGTCTGGACCTTCGCGAAGGCGTCGCTCAGGAGCGCGAGGGCCTTGGGCCGGTCGTCGTGGATGAGGTCGAAGCCTGGTCCGGAGATCTTGGCGAGGTCGTCCCGGATCGTCTGGACCGCGTCGGCCGCCAGGACCTGGGAGGGCCGGCTGACCGGCCCGTGGTCGCCCGGGAAATAGACCACGAGGAGGCCGAGGGCCGTGACCACGATCACGAGCACGAAGGCGGCCATCGCCGCGCGCCGCTGGGTCCGGGCCCGCGACGTCGCGGGATTCACCCGGCGCGGGGTGCGCGACCGAGCCGGCAGGAGGTCCTGGAGCCGCCGGAAGCCCCGCCCGACGACGCCCCCGGCCGCCGAGCGGGCCCGACCCGCACCGGCCGAGACCGCGGCGACGCCATCGCCCACCGAATCCGCAAGGGGAATCGGCGAGCGGTCGGGCGTCCCGGCCAGCGGCTCAGGCGGCCGCACAGGCACGAGCGCGCGCTGGCGGGCCGTGCTCGACACTTCGGTCGCCTCGACGGCCAGGGCGCCGTCGCTGCCCGTCCCGTCGGCGGCCACGAAGCGGTGGTGGAGGTGCTCCATCGCCGACTGGGGATGGAGGGTCACGAGGGCGTCCTTGAGCTCGTCGACGCCGAGCTTCGCAACGAGATCAGGGGAGGCGAGGACG
>DASVIK010000025.1:0-2860 GCA_036382135.1 Candidatus Limnocylindrales bacterium
CGTGCGGCGCGCGCTCGCCGAGGGCGCCGTGGCGCGCGAGCGGATCCGGCTCCAGGCCGAGCTCGAGGCATCGCAGGCTGCCATGCGCGGCTCGCTCGACGCCATGTCGGACCCATTCCTGATCTGCTCGGCTGAGCGGGACGCGGCGGGGACGATCGTCGACTTCCGGGTCGCCTTCGCCAATCGCGCGGCTGCCGCCTTCATGCATCGCGCCCAGGACACGGTCATCGGCGCGTCGATCCCGCGCCAGATGCTCTACCTGCGGGGAGTGCGCTTCTTCGACGCCTTCCGCGAGGTCACCGAGACCGGTCAGGGCTGGACCGAGGACGGCGTGGAGTACACGGTCCCGGGTCCCGATGGCGACACGCTCCACGGCCTCGTGAACATCCAGATCGCCCCGTTCGGCGACGGGTTCTTCGCGGTCTGGCGGGACGTGACCGAGAGCGAGCGCGTCAGCCGCGAACGCGAGCAGCTGGCCGTGGCGCTGGAGCAGACGAGCGACGGCATGGTGATCGTGAGCCGGGACGGCATCGTCACCTTCGCCAACCCGGCGTTCCTCTCGGGGCGAGGACTCGCGCTCGAGGACGTCCTTGGCAGGGACGCGCGCGCCATCGCGGGAGCGCTGTTTGGGCCGGCCGTCTCCGCGGACCTGCTCACGGCCATCCCGTCGGATGCGGGCTGGAGCCGCGATGTCGAGTATGTCGGACCGGATGGCGCCACTCGTCGGATCGAGGTCACGTCCACGCCGCTGCTCGACGCCGACTCGAAGGTGACGAGCTACATCGCCATGAGCCGGGACATCACCGAGCGCGAACAGGCGCGGATGGCCCTCGAGGCCTCGGAACAGCACCTGCGGACCGCGCTGGACACGATGCTCGACGGCGTTGCCATCTATCGCGCCGTCCGCGATGGGCAGGGCCGGATCGTCGATTTCCTGATCGAGTACGCGAACTCGGCGATCGGCACGCTCGGCGGGCCCACCGGGTCCCTGCAGATGGGCCGCAGTCTGCACGAGATGTTCCCGGCCAACTGGGCGAACGGGCTCTTCGACGAATATGTCCGCGTCGTCGAGACCGGCGTCCCCCTCGCGGCGGACGACGTCCCCTTCGTCGATCCGAACGCGGCCGGCGGACCGCTCGACCAGCGCCTGGACGTGCGCGCTGCGAAGCTCGGCGACGGCTTGGTCATCTCGATCCGCGATGCGAGCGTGCGCCATGGCGCCGAGCTCGAGCTACGCCGGCTGGCCACCGCGGTCGAGCAATCGGCCGAGGCGGTGGTGATCACGGATGCGGCCGGCGTGATCGAGTACGTCAACTCGGCCTTCGAGCGCAGCTCCGGCTACACTCGCGACGAGGTCATGGGCAAGAACCCGCGCATCCTCAAGAGCGGCGTCCAAAGCCCGGCCTTCTACGCCGCCATGTGGACGGCGCTCACGAGCGGGAGCTCGTTCGTCGGGGATTTGACGAACAAGCGCAAGGACGGCCGCCTCTTCCAGGAGGAGGCCGTCATCTCGCCGATCTTCGACGAGACCGGAACGACCACGAGCTACGTCGCCGTCAAGCGGGACGTGACCCGGGAACGGGCCTCGGAGGCCACGGTCCAGCGCCTGGCTCGCGAGCGTGCCCAGATCGCGGAGGCGATCGCGGACCTCCAGGTCCTTCCCAGCCCAGCGGAGACAGCCGCCGAGATCGTCCGACACGTCGTGCGGTTGGCCGGAATCACGACCGCCCGCATTGCGTACTTCACGCAGGCGGATCCGGCGATTCCGCTCGCGTTCGTCCGGGCGGATGGCCTCTCGTCACTACTCGCGCGGGTGCCACCCGCGCGCGGCCGGACGCTTCGGGAGCGCGCCGCGGAGGGGCCCTGGGTCGAAGCCTGGGTTGGGCATCCGTCGCACCCGTACGACCGGCTCTTCCGCGAGCTGGGCATCGTCGCCGCCGCCCACGCCCCCATCCGGCTCGGTGGCCAGGTGATCGGCCTCCTGAGCGTCGCGTCGGCGGAGGCGAACGCGCTCGACCAGCTCACCGAGACACTCCCCGCGCTGCTCGAGTTCGCCGGCGCGGCCAGCGGGCTCCTCGGACCCTCAATCATCGACCTCACCGAGAGCGGCGAGATCCGGCTGCGGATCGCGAGGATCATCGGGGAGGCGGCCTTCCAGCCGGTCTTCCAGCCGATCGTCGACATCCCGTCGGGTGTCCGCGTCGGTTACGAGGCCCTGACGCGCTTCTCGAACGGGATCCGCCCGGACCTCGTCTTCGCGGCCGCCCGTGCGGTGGGCCTCGAGTCCGAGCTGGAGATGGCGGCCCTCGCCGCTTCGATCAAGGCGGCGGCCGGGCTGCCGACCGACGCATGGCTGAGCCTCAACGTCTCGCCCGCCCTGGTGACCGGGGAAGGACGCCTCGCCCGACTCCTGCGGGCGGCGGACCGACCGCTCGTGCTGGAGGTGACCGAGCACGTCGTCGTTGCCGACTACGAAGCGCTCCGCACCGCGATCCACCTTCTCCGTCCCGAGGTGCGCGTTGCGGTCGACGACGCTGGGTCCGGCATCGCCAATTTCGGGCATATCGTTGAGCTTCGCCCGGCGTTCGTGAAGATCGACATCGGGCTCGTGCGCGGGATCGACTCGGACCTGACCCGGCAGGCGATGATGGTCGGGCTTCTGCACTTCGCGACCGCCTCGGCCAGCCGGACGATTGCCGAGGGCGTCGAGACCGAGCTGGAGCTGGCGACGCTGCGCGCGCTCGGCGTGCCGCTCGCCCAGGGATACCTGCTGGGGCGTCCGGCACCGGTCGACGCGTGGGCGGAGCCGGGCGCGGTCGATGTCGAGGGCGCCACGCCCGACCCTGCAGCCGCTCGGCGT
>DASVIK010000026.1:0-8387 GCA_036382135.1 Candidatus Limnocylindrales bacterium
CCTGCCATGCCGCCGCACGCTGACACGGGCCCACTCCGCGCACGAGTCGTCGCGAGACTGAGTATCACTCGACTCGTGCTGGTCCTCGGCGCGGTCGCCTGCCTGGCAGGCTGTGCAGGATCGCCGTCGGCGGCGGCGTCCACGAACGGCGGGGTCACGGGTCGACCCCTCGTCGTCGTCACGACCACGACGGTGTTCGCGGACATGATCCGCCAGGTCGGCGGGCCGAATGTCTCGGTGACCAGCCTCGTGCCGCGGGGCGGCGACGTGCACACCTTCGAGCCGAAGCCCGCCGACGTCCAGACGGTCGCGGCCGCCCAGCTGCTCGTCATGAACGGGCTCGGCCTCGACGACTGGCTGCAGAAGACGATCACGAACGCCGCGACCCCCGGAACGCCGGTGATCAAGCTCGGGGTGGACCTGCCGGGGATCGCGCTCCTGCCCGGCGAGGATCCGGGCACCCAGAACCCGCACCTCTGGATGGACGTGAAGTACGCCGAGGCCTACGTCGACCGCATCGCGGCCGAGCTCACGACGGTCGACCCGACGGACGCCGCCGGCTTCGGCGCCCGGGCGGCCACCTACCGGACGCGGCTGGATGCGCTCGATGCTTCCATCCGGGCCCGGATCGCGACGATCCCCGAGGCGAACCGCAAGCTCGTCACCTTCCACGACGCCTTCCCCTACTTCGCCCGCGAATACGGCATCACGATCGTGGGCGTGGCCGTCGAGGCGCCCGGCCAGGATCCGAGCGCGGCGTACATCGGACGGCTCATCGAGGCGATCAAGGCCGCCGGGGTCAAGGCGATCTTCAGCGAGAGCCAGTTCCCGACCAAGCTGGTCGACCAGCTCGGAGCGGAGACCGGAGCGGCGGTCGTCGCGAACCTCTATGACGACTCGATCGGCGATCCGCCCATCGATTCCTACGAGGCCGTCATGGACTGGGACGTGAACCAGCTCGTCACGGCGCTGCGCTGAGCCCGCCGAGCCCGGCTCGACCCGACTGCCCTACTCTCTTGCCGTGACCACCGCCCACGACCACGCGCTGGACCACGCTCCGAGCCGGAAGCCGAGCGACCCTGGACCGGCCAGCCCCACCGTTCGCCTGACGGGCGTCAGCGCCGGCTACGAGGCCCGGCCGGCCATCAGCGACGTCGACGTCGTGTTCCGGCCCGGGCGCCTGACGGCCGTCTTCGGTCCGAACGGCGGCGGCAAGAGCACGCTGCTCAAGGTCGTGGCCGGCCTCCTGCGCCCGTGGACCGGCGCGGTGGACGTGCTGGGCGCGCCCCCCGGCGTCGAGGCTCGGCGGGTCGCCTACGTGCCCCAGGCCGAGACGGTGGACTGGGACTTCCCGGTCAGCGCGTGGGACGTGGTCATCATGGGTCGCTACCCGGCGCTCGGGCCGCTCCGCCGGCCGGGATCGGCCGACCGTGACGCGGTGGCCCAGGCGCTCGAGCAGGTCGGCATGGCGCAGCATGCCCGGACCCAGATCGGCTCGTTGTCGGGCGGCCAGCGCCGGCGCGTCTTCCTGGCCCGGGCCCTGGCGGCCATGCCGGATCTGTACCTGCTCGACGAGCCCGTGACCGGCGTCGACGTGACGACGCAGGAGGACCTCCTGGACCTGCTCGAAAGCGAGGCCGGTCGAGGCAAGACTGTGATCGCCACGACCCACGACCTCGCGTGCGCCGCCCAACGCTTCGAGGACGTCGTGGCGATGAACCACACCGTGATCGCCCAGGGAGCGTCGTCGCTCGTCCTCGACCGGGATGTCCTGGCCCGGACCTACGGGGGCCACCTCCTCGTCCTCGGCGAGAACGCGATCATGCTCGACGACGCCCACCATCACGACCAGCCCGGGGGCAGCGAGAAGCACTTCCACGACGACGCGCACGGACGGAACCGCTGATGCTGGCGCCGCTCACCGATCCGCTCGTGCACGGCTACTTCCAGCGCTCGCTCGTGGCGGCCATCATCGTCGGTCTCGTGTGCTCGGTCGTCGGCTGCTTCATGGTCCTGCGCGGCCTCGCGTTCATGGGCGACGCGATCAGCCATTCGGCCTTCCCGGGGGTCGTCGCCGCCTACCTCCTCAAGGGACCGTTCTACCTGGGCGCGGTCGTCGCCGCCGTGGGGACCGCTCTCGCCATCGGCTGGATCGGCCGGCGCGGCAACCTGCGGGGCGACACGGTCATCGGCGTGCTGTTCGCCGGGATGTTCTCGCTCGGGGTGTTCCTCTTCAGCACGATCCGGAACTATGTCGGCGACCTGTTCGGATTCCTGTTCGGGGAGATCCTGGGCATCTCGCCGACCGACCTGCTCGCGCTGAGCATCCTCGCCGGGATCGTCCTGGTGGTGGTGGTCGTCCTCTGGAAGGAGCTCCTCTACTCGACGTTCGACCCGCTCGGCGCGGCCGCGTCGGGCCTCCCGGTCGTCGCCCTCGACTACCTGTTCCTCGCCCTCATCGCGATTACGATCGTGGTGAGCCTCCAGGCGGTCGGGATCATCCTCGTCGTGGCGATGCTCGTCACGCCGGCGGCCACGGCGCAGCTGTTGACGCTCCGGTTCGGCCGGCTCATGGCCATCGCGATCCTCATCGGCGTGACGAGCCCGGTGATCGGCCTGTACCTGAGCGTCTGGCTGAACGCGGCGAGCGGCGCGACGATCGTCCTCGTCGAGACCGCCGTCTTCCTCGTCGCGCTCCTCCTGGGCCCGCGGACCGGCGTCTTCCGGGCGCGGCCATCCACGGTCGAACGCGCCGGATGACCCAACCGACCGGCCACGGCCACGGCCGTGCGGCGTCCCATGGAGCGCGGTCGCTGGGCGGCTCGACGGCCGACCGCAACATCGTCGTCTTCGGCCTGGGTCTCCTCTTCTGCGCCCTGCTCATCGCGGTCCTGCCCGACCTGTCGCCGGCCCAGGCCCAGACCGGCCTCATCTCCGAGCGTGCCCACGGCCGGGTCACGGCCCTCCTGGCGACCGGCGACGCCGTCGCGCCACAGGCGACGGTGCTCGTGCTCGACGGGGCGCGCAAGGGCGACACGATCACGGCGATCCTCGAGTCGCCGACGAGCCAGGCCGCGATCCCGAACTACCAACCCGGCGATGACGTCCTCGTCGCCATCGACGTCCAGACTGACGGCACGATCACCTACTCGGTCGTCGATCGCTGGCGGGCGCCGATCCTGCTCACGATCGTGGGAGCCCTCGCGCTCATGACGATCGCCATCGCGGGCTGGCGCGGCCTGCGGGCGCTCACGTCCCTCGCGATCACGGTCGTCGTCGTCGTCCGGCTGCTCATCCCGCTGCTGCTCAGTGGGTACAGCCCGGTCGCCCTTGCCGTGGGGCTCGGGATCCTCATCACGGTCCTGAGCCTCCTGCTCACGCAGGGCATATCGCGGCCCACCTTTGCCGCGATCGCCGGGACGGCTGTCGGGCTGGTCGTGACCGGGATCCTGGCGGTCCTCGTCTCCTCGGCTGCCCAGTTCACCTCGGCCCAGGGCTCGGAGGAGGTCGCGGTCATCGCCCAGATCGCCGGCGGGACGATCGACCTGTCCGGATTGCTGCTCGCGGCGGTCATCTTCGGCGGCCTGGGGGTCCTCAACGACGTCGCCATCACCCAGGCGGTCACGATCGACGAGTTCCGCTCGATCGACCCGACGATGTCGCGGCGCGAGCTCTACCGGCGGGCGATGTCGGTCGGGACCGCCCATCTGGCGGCGACCGTCAACACGCTCGTCTTCGCCTACCTGGGCTCGGCCCTGCCGGTCATCGTGCTGCTGGCCCTCCAGATCCACCGCCTCGACCTGGCGGTCAACGACGAGCACATCGCGGTCGAGGTCGTACGCACGGTCGTCGGGGCCATCGGGGTCCTCTCGGCGGTCCCCCTGACGACCGCGATCGCGGCATGGTGGGCCGGCGCGCCCGGTCGGCCGGCCACGACTCCGCGATGGGTCATGGCCCTGCCCCTCGCCGGCGCGGCGGCCGACCCACGAGGCGGGACGAGCGCCGGCCTGCCCGCGGCGCTGGGGCCAAGCCCGGCGGGGCGGAAGTCCAGTCGGGCCGGGGCGCTCCGGCGACTGCTGCCCAGGCGTCGCCGGAAGGCGTCCGAACCGGTCGACGTCGCAGCCGCGACGGCCGCTGTGCCGACGAGCGACGCCGCGTCGAGCGACGTGGCGACGCGAGCGGCGAAGACCACCGAGGCGAATCCGGCGACGAACGCAGACACGACGGAGACCGAGGCGGCGACGACGGACGCCGGAAAGGCCGACGGCGCTACGTCCGAGCCTTCGCCCGAACCCTCGCCCGCGCCCTCCGCGCCGGTGGCTGCTCCGGAACCCGCCCTGCCCGGACCCGCGGCCGGATCCGCTCCGAGCGGCCCGACCGAACCGACCGTCCCGTCACCAGCGCCGGCGCGCCGTGCCCTTCCGGCGCCGCGGTCGGCGGCGCGACACGTCTCGCCGTCCACGCCGCCCGGTGCCAGGAAGGACGGCGACGGGGCCTGATCCGGCCTCGTCAGGCGCCGTCGGTACTTCCGTCCGGGTGCCGCGGGTGACGAATTGTCCACACGCGGGTTGAAACCTTGACGGCGTTCGGTGTCTCGAACGATGCGGGAACAAACTCGCTCTGGGATCAGCCATGGCTCATCTGACCCGCCCGCCCCAGCCGTTCGCCACCGCGCGTCGACCGATCCTCCTGGATCCATCATGCGCCTGAGCGGTCGCGCCTTCGTCATCATCGTGGCCGCGGTCGGCCTCCTCATCGTCGTCTCGACCGACCAGATCGTGCCGGCCTCATCGCCCTACCAGGCACAGATGCGGCTGTGGCTCGCGGGCCGCGCGACGGGGATCACCGCCTACCTGCTGCTGACCGCCCAGGTCGTGTTCGGGCTCATCCTCAGCCATCCCGTGAACCAGTCGACCTGGAAGCTCTCGAAGCGGCTGTTCCCCTGGCACGAGAACCTCTACGTCTTCGTCCTGGCGTTCCTCGCCGCCCACATCGTCAGCCTGATCCTCGACCCGTTCGCCGGCGTCGGCATCGGCGGGGCATTCATCCCGGGGCTGTCGAGCTACCGCTCATCGCCGGTCGCCCTGGGCACGCTGAGTCTCTACGCGATGCTCGTCACGGGCCTGACCGCCCGCTACACCAAGATGCTGCCGCCGGGCTTCTGGCTGAAGCTCCACCGGTTCGCGATCGTCGCCCTCGTCCTCGCCTGGATGCACGGCATGCTCGCCGGGGCCGACGCCACGACCCTCCAGCCGATGTACGTGGCGACCGGGACGCTCGTGCTCCTGGCGGCTGCCTATCGCTACTGGGTCTCGAAGCGGCAGCGTCCGACGTTCGCGACCAGCCTTCCTGAAGCGTCCGGCGGTCCCGCCGTAGCGCGCCCATCGGCCGTCCTGCCGCCGACCATCCCACAGACACCAGAGGCCACCCGATGAAGCTGCCACCTCGCCTCGCGCTCGCCCTGCGCCGCACCCTGGTCACCGTCGGCGTCGCCGGCAGCCTCGTGATCGGAGCCGTCACCGTCCGCGCCGCGGCCGCCTGGACCGCCACCGCAGCGCCCCTGGAAGCGGCACCGATCTCCGCGAGCGAGCTCGCCTCGCGGCTGACCGATGCACAGGCCCGATCGTCCGACCTCGAGGGTCAGATCGTCGACCTGACGACCCGCACGACGGACCTCTCCACGGCGTTGACGACCGCCGACAAGCGGATCGGCGCCGACTCGACCACGGCCAAGGCCCTCCGGGCACAGCTCGCCGCGGCCCAGAAGAAGCTGACGGCGTTGTCCAAGGCGCTCCGGGCGTCTTCGGCGCCGCCAAAGGTGCGGCCGGCGTCGGCGTCCAGACCCGCTCCGACGCCGGCCCCCCCCAGCGGCGAGGGCGGCGACTGATGGCCGAGAAGCGTCGCCCGATCCATCTGGCCGTCGCCGTCAGCGTCTCTGCGAGCCTCTACGCGGTGAGCCTCGCGGCTGTGACCGGATTGCAGGCCGCCCAGAACAGCCAGATCGATGCGGACCACGCGCCGATGGTGAACGCCGTCGCCCAGCTCGATGCCGCGAACAACAGTCTCGAGGCACGCCTGGGGGCCGCTGGAACGGCGTTCAATGTGTCCGCGTCGGCGTTCTCGGCGGTCGCGGACCGCGTCGCGAAATACGAAGCCCGGCTCAAGGTCCTCGCCGGGACCGTCGCCACGATCCAGGGCTCGTCGATCTCCCTCCCGTCCTCGGTCGCCCTCCCGCGCGTGTCGGTGTCGGGCTCGCGACCGGCGAGCAAGCCCACGGTCCACGTCACGACGACGGCCTCCGGCCATTGAGAAGGACGCTCCCCTGACGGACGTGTCGGCCGGGATCGGCGCGGACGCCCGGGTCAGTCGGTTCGAGCGGCGGGCCATGGGCTCGCCGCTTCGATTCGCGCTCGTCGGGGCGACCGACGCCGAGGCGCGCCGGGCCTGGGCCATCGTGGACGCGGAGATCGAGGCCGCCGAGGAGGCGCTGTCGCGCTATCGCGAAACGAGCGACCTCACCCGGGCGAACCGGGCGGCCCGCCGCGAGCCGGGTCTCGCACACTGGGTCGAGGTGGACCTCCGGCTCCGGCGCGCGCTCGTCGCGGCCGACCGGGCGGGCCGGCGGACGGACGGCCGGTTCGATGCCCGGGTGCTCGCCGACCTCGAGCGCCTCGGCTCCGTGGGCGTGGCGCAGTCCGCGACCCGAACGCAGGAACCGGCCGATGCCGCGGGGATCGTCGACCCGCGGCCGTCGATCGACCGGCACGCGCGCTGGTTGTGGGTCGACGGGCGGCGACCCAGGGTCCAGCTCGGGACGCCCGTCGACCTCGGCGGGATCGGCAAGGGGCTCGCGTTGCGCTGGGCCTGGCGTCGGTTCCACCGGGCGACCCGACCGGGGATCGGGGCGATGCTCGACGCGGGCGGCGATGTCGTCGTCCGCGGACCGAGCCCGGATGGGGGGCCCTGGTCGATCGGCATCGAGGATCCGCGCAACGAAGGCGAACACGTCGCCGTGCTCGCGATCGAGGACGGCGCCGTGGCGACGTCGAGCGTCATCGTGAATCGATGGCGGGCGCCCGACGGGCGGCTCGTCCATCACCTCATCGATCCGGCGACCGGCGAGCCCGGCGGCCTCGGCCTCCTGGCGGTCACCGTCGCGGGGCCCGATCCGGCGTGGGCGGAGGTCTGGAGCAAGACCCTGTTCCTCGCGGGTAGCGCCGGCATCGCGGACGCGGCGCGCTCGCGCGGCCTGGCGGCCTGGTGGGTCACGGTCGATGGCGAGTTGTCGATGACGGCGGCCGCGCGGATGCGGACGGCCTGGGAACCGGATCCGCGGCGCACGCGCCCCCCGGCACCGCAGGTGGGCTGAGCCGGGGTCAGCGCAGCGCCGCCTCGAGCGCCTCGAGCGTCGGCATCCCCTCGCGCGCCCCGGGCATGGTCGTGGACAGGCCGGCCGCGACGGTGGCGCGCCGCACGGCCTCCTCGAGCGAGCGCCGCTCGGCGAGCGACACGGCGATGGCGCCGCTGAACGAATCCCCGGCACCCGTCGCATCGACGGAGCGGACGCGATGTCCGGGCACGTGGACCGCCGGGCCCTCCACGGGGACGAGCAACGCACCATCCGGCCCGAGCTTCACGACGACGGCCCGACCGACGCCCCCCTCGCGAATCAGTCGCCGGGCCAGCGCCTCGACAGCCACCCGGTCGGGTGGGTCGAGGTGCGTCGGGTCCTCGCCGGTGACCGCCGCGACGCAGCCAACGAGCTCGCCGCGATTTGGCGTCAGGACATCGACGAGGCCGAGCTCGGCAGCGTCGATCCCGGTGGCCGGCGCCGGATCGAGGACCGTGGTCGCGCCGGACTCCCGGCCCACGCGCAGCGCCTCGCGGACGGTCTCGGGCGGGATCTCCCGGCTCACGAGCACGACGTCGCCGTCGAGTGGCCCGAGCCGGCCGAAGGCCTCGCCGATCATCCCGGGCTCCAGGCGGTCGTTGGCGCCGGCCGCGACGCTGATCGTGTTCTCGCCGGTGGCGTCGACGAGGATGAGCGCGACGCCGGTCGGCTCATGCCGGATCGCCTTGAGCCGCGACACGTCGACGTCCGCGGCGAGGAGCGCCGATCGTGCTTCCTCGCCGAACCGGTCGTCGCCGACAGCCCCTACGAGGAGGGTCGGCCGGCCGAGGCGCGCGGCCGCGACCGCCTGGTTGCCGCCCTTGCCGCCCGGGTGCCGCTCGAACGTCCCGCCGGTCACGGTCTCACCGCGGTCCGGCAGCCGAAGGCCACGGATGACCAGATCGATGTTGACGGATCCGACCACGACGACCCGGCCGCTCATCGGTGGACCCGGCCGCTCGCGCCCTGCGCCTCCGGCCCGCCTATGAGCCGGTCA
>DASVIK010000027.1:0-3473 GCA_036382135.1 Candidatus Limnocylindrales bacterium
GACCGCGGCGATCTCGCCGGCTCCGGCCGCCGCCTCGACGAGCACGCCCGCGCCTTCGGCGAGCCCGGTGCCGGCCGCGGCCTCGCCCCCGGCCACCTCGACCGCAGTGGAGGCGGCCTTGGCGACACCCATGGCGCCCATGCTCACTTCGGCGTAGTCCTGCGCCTGCTCGGCGTCGTATTCCTTAACCTGCTCGGTCATCTCAAGGTCCCCTTTCTGGGCCGCAAAGTCGATACGATGCGTCGGTCGTCGCGCCACGTCCAGCCAGAGATCGGAGGACGGGCGGAGAGCGCAGTATCGGGGACGCCGGCGGCCGGGAGTTGTCGCCTGCCCGACAGCCACGGCGTCGTCGGCAGGGAGGACCGCGGGTCTCTAGCTGCCCGTGCGCCTGAGGGGCTTTGCGGGATCGGCGGCGCGGAGGACGCTGCGGCGGCGCCGGTTCGGCCTCGTGACGGTCGCCGGCACGGTCGTCGGCGAGATCGCCGGCACGGTCGCGACAACGGCGTCACGCCAGGTCTCCGCTCTGGACGGCCGGGCGAGCAGATACCCCTGGCCGAGGGTGACGCCGAGACGCGTCACGGTCGCCAGCTCCGCTTCGGTCTCGATCCCTTCGGCGATGACCTGGCAACCGGCGGAAGCCGCGAAGTGGACCAGTCCGGCGACGACCGCCTGGCGGCCGACATCCGTGTCGACCCCCCGGACGAGACCCACGTCGATCTTGAGGAAGTCCGGTCGGAGCTCGACCAAGTGGTTGAAGTTCGCGACGCCGGCGCCGGCATCGTCCACCGCGACACGGACGTCGGGCCCCATCCGGACGACGGCCTCGCGGAGCGGGGCGTACTCGGCGATCGCCTCGTGCTCGGTGATCTCCAGGACGATCGGTCGGAGCCGGGGGCCCAGGATGCCCTCGAGGGTCGTGAGGTCGGCGACGAGCGTCGGTGAGACATTGAGGCTCAGCCACGCATCGGCCGGCAGGAGATCCGCACTTCGCAGCGCGGCCTCGAGGGTCACCGACTCGAGGGCGACGCCGAGTCCGCAGTCGATTGCGGCCGCGAACATCTGGTCCGGCCGTCGGCCATCGTCGAAGCGGGTAAGCGCCTCGAACCCGATGGTGCGACGGGTGGCCAGATCGACGATCGGCTGGAAGACCGGCTTGAACGACGCCTTCGCGATCGCGGCCTCGATCCGTCGATGGGCCGCATTCCGGCGGCGCTGGGCCTCGCGGGCCGGCGCAAGGAGCGTCGCGAGTCGCTCGTCGGTCTGCTTGCGCCCCGTGATGTCTCGGGCGGTCGCATAGAGCCGGGTTCCGTCGGCCGATGGCCTCGAAGTCCATTCCAGCCAGCGGTACGACCCGTCGCTGTGGCGGAACCGGTTCTGGAACTCGAGGACGGTCTGGCCCAACTCGACCTGCCGCGCCGCTGCAGCCCTGGTCGCCAGGCGGTCGTCGGGGTGGACGAAGTCGAGGAACGGGCTCGCGCGCAGCTCGGCAAGGTCGTACCCGAGCGTTTCGGTCCAGGCCGGGTTGAGCCGGACGAAGCGCCCGTCCGCGTTGATGGTCGCCAGCAGGTCGATCGAGACGTCGAAGAACCGGTCGCGCTCTTCGAGCATCCGCTGACGGATGGCTTCGGACCGCTCGGTCGCCCGGGCCGCCTGGTGGATCACCACGGCCAGGAGGCCGACGGTTCCCAGGACCACGAGGGAGGCACCGTAGCGCGGCCCGTACACCCCCGCGCTTTCGCCCATGAGCCACAGCCCGGTCAGGGCCACGGGCACGACCACGGCTGCGGCCAGCATCCGACGGGCAAGCGCGGCGGACGCCGAGGCACCGGCGAACGAAACGAGTGGCCCGCCGCCCGGCAGGAGCGTCAACGCTCCGGCACTCACGACGAGGATCGGGATCGCCGTGATGAGCGCCATCTGCGTGTACGCCGTGAACAACGTCCGCGTGGTCGGCTCGAACGACGCGTCGAGGATGTTGAAGAACGCGATCGTGAGCGCGGCCATCAGGAGCACCGCGGCCACCCTTGCCATGCGATGCCAGGCCGCCAGCAGGAGACCTGTCCCGATGAGAAGCAGACAGATGACCGTCATCGGCGAGATCCGGTTGGGATCGATCGTGCCGACCTGGCCCGGGAGCTCGCGGAACAGCCACTGATCGACGCCCAGGTCGCGGCCGAGCAGATACTCGACCCCGACCGCGGCACTCAGGACGATGACGGCCACGATGGGCACGAACGCGAGGTCGTTTCCCCGCGATCGAAGACGGATCGCCGAACCGAGGAGGATGAAGGCGATGGCCGCGTTGACCTTCATCGTCGGCCATCCGGGCACGATCGACTTGAGCGTGTCGATCCCGAGCAGCCACCCGAGAAGCACGACCGCGCCGACCGCGATCGAGATCCCCGCCGCGATCGTCGGGAGATCGCGCCGCCCGCGCCAAACATCAAGATCGGGTGGCGATCTCCGAGCTCGGAGCGAGTTCACGGTTATCGACGCCATGTTCGCCCATCGTGGCGTGTGGGGTCTGGTGTGGCTACCACCCATGGGTTTGGGTTACGTAGGACCCCGCTGAGTCGCCCGCAGTTTCGCAACCTGGCGGCGCGGACGCTTATGGGATACCGGCTCCGCGGCGACCTCGTCGCCGGTAGAGTGCGGTGATGGCCGCGTCTGCCCGTTCGTTCGTCCTGCGCCACACCCGGCTCCGTCCCGTGCCGGGCCTCGAGGAGATCCGCCTCCAGCTGGCCGACGAGGTGCTGCCGCTGTGGCACGCCGTCCAGGTCGAGACCCACGATCCGGACGCGGCCCTCCCCTACTGGGCGTTCGCGTGGGGGGGCGGGCTCGCGATCGGCCGGTACCTGCGCGACCATCCGGAGTCCGTGGCGGGGCGGCGGGTGTTCGACCTGGCATCCGGCTCCGGGCTGTGCGCGATCGCGGCGCTGCTCGCGGGAGCGGTCGAGGCCACCGGCGCCGACATTGATGCCTTCGCCGCAGCGGCGATCTCGCTCAACGCACGCGCCAACGGCCGCCGGGTGACCGCGATGCGGCGCGACGTCCTGGATGAAGAGCCGCCCGACGCCGACATCATCCTGGCCGGCGACTGCTGGTACGACGCCCGCCTCGCCGGCCGCGTCCTGCCGTGGCTGCACCGGGCCCGGGACCTCGGGATCGATGTGCTGGTCGGCGACCCCGGCCGCCGCTACCTCCCCACCGACGCACTGGTCGAGCTCGCCTCGTACGACGTCCGCACCACCACCGAGCTCGAGGACATGGAGCACAAGCAGGGCCGCGTCTACGCCCTGCGCCCGGTGGGGTGAGACTACGCAACATCCGGGAGGCGCCGCGAGGGTCGAGGTGGCCTCCTTCGTATGGATGAGACAGTGATAGGCGTGTCGGGTCGTATCGATGGGGCCCGGATCGGCTTACCTTCAGGGCATGAATCCCAACGGCGTTCAGGAGAGCGCGCAATCGCGTAG
>DASVIK010000028.1:0-1932 GCA_036382135.1 Candidatus Limnocylindrales bacterium
TGCTGGTCGGCTGGTGCGGGCTGCTCGTTCCATCGTTGATCCGCTCGATCGAGGCGACGTACGACCGGTCGGACGCCGAGTTCGGCGTCTACTACCTGGCGGTCGGCCTGGCGTACGCCGCGGGCTCCTTCGGTGGCGGCCTCATCACGGAGCGGGCAGGGCGCCGACCGGTGCTCGGGTTCGCCTCGTGGCTGCTCGCCGCGGGTCTGGTCGCGCTCGCGATCGCCCCCTCGTGGGCGGTCGTTCTCCTCGCGGCGATCCCGATCGGGCTGGGACTCGGGGCACTCGACGGGGGTGCCAACGGCCTCTTCCTCGACGTCTTCCGGTCGAATCGAGGTCGAGCCCTCAACCTCCTCCACCTGTGCTTCAGCCTCGGGGCGCTGTCCGCGCCGCTCGTCCTCGGCCCGCTGGTCGAAGCGGGCGTCCCCTGGCAGGCCGTCCTGTTCGTCACGGGCGTTCCCGTATCCGGCCTTGGGGCCCTCCTGTTCCTGACCCGGATGCCCGACGGTCGACACGTCGGCGGGGACTCCGGCCGCGCCTTCGGACCGGAGGCGCCCGGATCCGGGCGGGCGCGCATCCCCCGGCCACTGGGCCTTCTCTGCCTCGCCATCGGCTTCTACATCGCCTCGGAGGTGGGGGTCACCGACTGGCTCGTCCGCTTCCTCGAACCGGCCCCGCTCAGCCTGGCCACGTCGGCCCTCGCGCTCTACTGGGCGGGGATGGCCGCCGGCCGCCTCGGCTCTGCGCGCGTGGTCGATCGCTTCGATCACGTTCGATACGCGACCGCTGCGGCCGTGATCATGTCGATCGCGCTCGCTGCGGCCGTGCTGGTCCCGTCGCTCCCGGTCTCGATCGGCTTCTTCGCCCTCGCCGGGCTCGCCGCGGGTCCCGTGGCCCCGATGATCATGGTCGTGGGCGGCGACCGCTACCCCGATCGATCCGCGGCGGTCGGCGGATACGTGACCACCGCCTCGGTGGTCGGGGGCATCGGGTTCCCGACCCTCATGGGCTTCCTGTCCGTGACCGTCGGCCTGACCGTCGCGATGCTCGGCACGGTCATCCTCGGCCTGGCTTCGGCGGTTGCGCTCGTCCTCGCCGGGCGAGCGCGTGAAGGCCTGCCGGTCGTCGCCGACGGGCTGAGCCTGACGGAGTGACCACACATCAGCCGGTCCGCGCCATCACGACGCGGCGGTGCGTCATCAGCCACCGAAGGAGGGGCCTTTCGCCTCTTGCGCGGCTCGTACGCAAGACGGAACCTGCACGTCGGAAACGGGGGTTCCGATTCGCGGCCTGAGGCTCGGATTCGGACGGTAGCTGCGACCGACCCCCGCCCGGCGTGGGGGAGGGCCCGATGTCCAGCAGTTTCCAGCCATCCGACGATCCCGTGCTCGCGGGCATCCCTGCGCCGGACGCGCCACCGAGACGGCGCCACCGTCGTGCGGCGGTCGCGGCCGTGATCGCGGTCATCGTCCTGCTGGTCTCCGCGGTCGGCTACGGCGCCGCCGGAGCCTACGTCTACAGTTCGACACTGCGCGTCGACGCGCACTGCGGCGGCCGCTTCGCGGACCATGACCCCGCTCACTGGGACACCCAGGGGATCTCGGCGGAGTTCACCGTCAACCTGGACCCCACGCCCTACCTGATGACCGACTTCAAGGACGTGACCTTCCCGAGCCGGGATGCCAAGGGCTACGCACTGCACGCCTGGTGGATCCCGGCGGCCTCGGCCACGGCACCGGCGGTCATCCTCGTCCACGGGCAGAGCAGCTGCCGGCGCGATCCCGTGCTCCTGCTGCCGGCCGGGATGCTCCACAGGAACGGGTTCTCCGTGCTCCTCGTCGACCTGCGCGACAACGGCGACTCCCAGGTCGAAGACGGCTACTACGCGAACGGCACGGAGGAGTCCCTCGACGTCCTGGGCGCGTGGGACTG
>DASVIK010000029.1:0-3940 GCA_036382135.1 Candidatus Limnocylindrales bacterium
CTCCGGAGGTCATGGCCCCGCTGCGGGACGTCCGGGACGATCCCATCCAGCAGCGCGTCGCACGCGAGCGACGGCCGTTCCTGTACACGCCGGAGACGAAGGCGATCGGCGACCAGTCGGCGGTCCGCCAGGCGATGGTCAGCCCGCTCCGCGGCGAGTCGGGTCTCATCGGCTGCATGGTCATCGTCAACCGCCTGACCGAAGGCACGAGCTTCACCGACGACGACCTCCGACTCCTCGAGACGCTGGCGAATCAGGCGGCGGTCGCGCTCGAGAACGGCCAGCTCGAACAATCGCTGGCGGAACTGTCGCGGCTCAAGGAACAGCTCCGCCACCAGGCGCACCACGACCCCCTCACCGGGCTCGCGAACCGGACCCTGTTCGGCCAGCAGGTCGACGAGCGCCTCGCCGCCCCGCCGACGGCGTCCCTCCCGGTCGTCCTGTTCCTCGACCTCGACGATTTCAAGGTCGTCAACGACACGCTGGGCCACGCGGCGGGCGACCGGCTCCTGGTCGCGGTCGCCGAGCGGCTGCGCGCGTGCGTCGCGGTCGACGACGTCCCGGCCCGGCTCGGGGGTGACGAGTTCGCGATCCTGCTCGAGGACGACGCCGCGCTCGGGCACGCCCTGGACGTCGCGCATCGGATCGTCGATGCGTTGCGGGTCTCGTTCCCGATCCTGGGCCAGGAGATCACCATCGGGGCGAGCATCGGGATCGCGGCCGCCCGCGACGGCATCGGCCGGGCCGATGACCTCTTGCGCAACGCCGACGTGGCCATGTACAGCGCCAAGCGTGGGCACGCGGACCGCGTCGCCGTGTTCGAACCCACGATGCACGCCGCGATCGTCGCCCGCCACGGGCTGAGCGTGGAGCTCGCCCGGGGCGTCGCGCGGGGCGAGCTGGAGGTCGTCTACCAGCCGATCGTCGCCCTCGCCACCGGGCGCATGACCGGGGTCGAGGCGCTCGTGCGCTGGCGCCATCCGACGCGCGGCCTGCTCGGGCCGGCCGACTTCATCACGATCGCCGAGGAGAACGGGGCCATCCTGCCCCTCGGGTGGTTCGTCCTCACCGAGGCGTGCCGCGACATGGCGGCCTGGCAGCGCCTCCGGCCCGGCGCCGATCGGCTCACGGTGGCCGTCAACCTGGCTGCCGCCCAGCTCCAGGAAGTCGGGTTCGTGGACGACCTCAAGGAGTTGCTCGCCTCGACCGGCCTGGATCCGCGCGATCTCGTCCTCGAGATGACCGAGACCGTGATGTTCCACGACACCCAGACGACGATCGCCCGCCTGGACGCGCTGCGCTCCCTGGGCGCGCGGATCGCCGTCGACGACTTCGGGACCGGCTACTCCTCGCTCGGCTACCTCCGGCGCTTCAAGGTCGACGTGCTCAAGATCGCCCAGGAGTTCATCGCTCCGGGCGACGGGAGCTCAGAGGACTGGGCGTTCGCCCACTCGATCGTCGCCCTCGGCCGGACTCTCGACCTGCGGATCGTGGCCGAGGGGATTGAGCAGACGGAGCAGCTCGACCGACTGCGCCAGCTGGGCTGCGAGTTCGGGCAGGGCTACCTGTTCGCCCGCCCGATGAGCGCCGCCGGCATCGAACGCGTGATCGCCGACGGGCTGCCCGGGACGGCCGACGCGGAGGGGGCCTCGCCGCTCGCCACCGACCCCGCCGGTCATAGCGGTCCGCTGCCGGTACGGCCGCTCGGACGGCCCACGCCCCGGGACTCGGTCCCGAGCCTGCCGGCCTAAGCACCGCCGTGTTCGTCCTCTACGCGATCCTCGTCGGCCTCATCGTCGGCAGCCTGCCGGGCGGCTCGGTCTCGGGGCTGGCCGAGCTGCGGATCCGCTGGGGTCCGGTCTTCCTCGGAGGGCTGCTTTTCCAGGTGGCCCTGTTCTCCGGGCCGGTGGCGGAACGGATCGGCGACCTCGGTCCGGTTCTCTACGTGGCCTCGACCGCGGCCGTTTTGGTGGCCGTGCTCCGGAACTGGCGGATCGTCGGTCTGCCGATCGTGGCTGTGGGGGCAGCGGCAAACGCCGCCGCGATCCTCGCAAATGGCGGCTTCATGCCGGCGGGCGCCGGGGCCCTCGCGGCCCTGGGCAAGGCCGTCCCGACCGCCTACTCCAACAGCTCGATCGTCGCTCACCCCGCGCTCGCAGGGTGGACCGACATCTTCGCGGTACCCCATCCGCTGCCCTTCGCCAACGTGTTCAGCATCGGCGACGTTCTCATCGCGGTCGGCGTCGCGACCGTCCTGATCGCGGCGATGCGCGAACGGGACCCGCTGCCGCCGGACTCGACCGCGGAGCTGCCCGGGCCGGCGGCCTCGACGGTGGCGGTCGACGCGACCTGAGCTCCGGCCGGTGGGCCGGTGCGCGGCTGCACATCGGACCTCTGAACACGAGGTCTAGTACTTCCGGGCCATGTGACCCGTACCGGGACCTACGTACCTTGCGAGGTGAGGACGAACGTCCTTCGCTCAAAGTCCGTCCAGGGCAAACCCGCCGCGAGGCGGGGACGCAAAGCCAGGGATCTCCCCCTCGGGAAGACCGCCCGGCCGCCGGATCGAGGGTGCCCAGACCTCCGACACGGAGTCTTACGTGAAGACGAACCTGGCGCGCTTCACCTGGGTCCTGGCGCTCGTCGCGTCGATGGCCCTCACCCTCGGCGCGGGCATGCGGTGGGATTGGTGGGACTGAGGTGAAATACCTCATCCACTCCCAGACCCTCCGGATCCTGACGGCCATCACCGTCCTGGCCAGCACGGCCCTCGTGCTCGAAGCGGGTCACCGCTGGTTCATGTGACGACCGCGGCGGATACGCCGCATCTGTGCTGCTGAACGGACCGTCGAAGCTCGACGGTCCGTTCGTTCGTCCCCGAGGGGGGCAAGACCCCCGGGCGAAGGCGCCGGGGTGGACCCGGCGCACGGACCCCCGGGCGAAGGCGCCGGGGTGGACCCGGCGCACGGACTGCCGCGAAGGCAAGACCCCCGGGCGAAGGCGCCGCGGTGGCGCGGCGCACGGACCCCCGGGCGAAGGCGCCGGGGTGGACCCGGCGCACGGACTTCCCGTGCCCCGACCCCTGTGCGGTCAGGGGCAGTGAGGGTGGTTGCGCGATCGAGAAGGCATGCTAGACTGCCCGAACCGCACGGCCTCGGGCCGCGCGCACCCAGCGCATCGGAGATCGCCACGTGGGTCTGAGCAACGGTCGGGATCGCCGCCCAGTCGCCGTCGTCGTGACGGCGGACGGTCGCCGCGTTAACGTGCCGCTGCAGGCCGGTGGTCTGGTCGACGTATCGCTCCTTGGCATCATTCGCTCGCTCCTCCTTGGGCTGGACGGCCTTCTCGGCCTTATCACCGGCTCCCGGCGGGAGAACGGAGGAACGCGGAGGACGGGGCGCTAGAGGCACCGAAGACCGAAGACCGAAGGGACCCTCGCCGGTAGGCGGGGGTCTTTCGTTTTCCAGCAGCTCACGAGACGCACAGGACCACCAGGAGACCGGACCGATGACGATGACCGGGGACCCGGCGACACCGCCGACGAGAACGAGCCACGTGCCCGCCGATGGGACCGCCCAGGCGGCCGCGATCGAGCACGCCCGCAAGGAGATGCTTCACGAGGCCAAGCCGCTCAACCGGACCCGGATCGGCGCCGACGTCGTCTGCGAGGCGCTCCTCCGGCAGGGGGTCGAGGTCTTCTTCGGCTATCCGGGTGGCGTGGTCCTGCCGCTCTACGACGTCCTGGGCGACTACCCCGAGCTCCGCCACGTCCTCGTCCGGCACGAGCAGGGCGGCGCCCACGCGGCCGACGGCTACGCCCGGGTCACCGGCAAGGTCGGCGTCTGCCTGGGGACCAGCGGTCCCGGCGCCACGAACCTCGTGACCGGCATCGGCACGGCCCTCCTCGACTCGATCCCGATGGTCGCCATCACCGGGAACG
>DASVIK010000030.1:0-3704 GCA_036382135.1 Candidatus Limnocylindrales bacterium
CGCGTCCGCGCGTCGGACGATCCCACGGCCCACGCGGTCATCGTGGCCCTGCGCGAGGCCGCCCGGAAGCTCGGTCGGGCAGAGCTCCGCGACGTCACCATCTTCGCGACCCTGGAGCCCTGCGCCATGTGTGTCGGCGCGCTCCTCGAAAGCGACGTCGAGGCCCTGGTCTACGCGCTCCCGAACACCCTCGAGGGTGCCGCCGGGACCGTCGTCCAGCTCGCCCAGCACCCGGGCCTGCCACGCCGCCTCAAGATCGTCAGCGGCATCCGGCGCGACGAGGCGGAGGACCTCTTCGCCGCGGCGGGCGACAGCGCCGTGACGACGCCGGCGGCCGGCGCCAACGCCGGGGTCGCCCGCGCCTGACGCGGCCGGAGCCGCCCGGAGCCGCCCGCCGGATCGGGCTCACGTTCGGGCCGTGGGTTCGCCTTTGGTATCCTCTCCGGTGGAGAGGTGTCCGAGTGGTTGATGGTGCCGCTCTCGAAAAGCGGTGTGCGAAAGCACCGCGGGTTCGAATCCCGCCCTCTCCGCCATCGCCCGCTGGATCGTCGCCGTCCGCCCGCGGAGAGGTCGCCTAGTGGCCTAGGGCGCCGCACTGGAAATGCGGTATGGGGCAACCCATCGCGGGTTCAAATCCCGCCCTCTCCGCCACCTTCTCAAGGCCGAGCACCTGGCAGCGCCGGCGGCCCGCCCTCGCTCAGCCCGTGATCCGGTAGACGATCCCGGTCGCCCAGTCGCCGACGAAGAGCGCGCCGTCCGGCGCGAGCAGAACCGGCATCGGGCTCTTCAGGCCAGTGATGAACGGCGTGACCGTCCCCACCGCGGTCGAGCCGACCTGCCGGAGCGCCACCCGCTCGAGCTTGCCGAGGGCCCATTCGGCCACGATCGCGGACGTCCCGGTCGTCGGCCCGAGCTGCCCGGAGACGATCGCGACCCCGCCGACCGCGGCGTGCGCGTCGAGCGCAGCGACAGGCGTCGGCGCACCGGCGCACGCCGCTCCGCCCTGGCCATAGCAGTCCGGGAACCCCCACGCCTGACCGCGTTGCACGATCGAGAGCCAGTCGCCCGGGGTCGCGCTGCCCAGGTCGTCGCGCTGGTTCATCGTCACGTACAGGTCGCTCGTCGCGGCGTCGTACGCGAGGCCCACCGGGGCCCGGATGCCGGTCGCCTCGACGCGCACGTCGCCGCCGTCGAGATCGAAGGAGATGACCGACCCCGAGTACGTCACGGTCGGCGTGCAGTGGTCGCATGACGCCGAGATGCCCAGCCACAGGCGTCCATCGCCGCCCAGGGCGAGGCCGTTGACCTCGCCCACCCCGGAGGGCAGGGTCAGGATCGTCCGGTGCGCGGCGAACCGCGCCCCGTCGAAGCCGGAATAGGCGACGACGCCGCTGGCCGAGCTGACGTAGAGCGTCTCGCCGTGCCAGAGCAGGCCGAGGGGCGTATGGAGGACCGGGACCACCTCGACGGGGGCCACGCCCGCCGCGGTGACGACATACAGCCCGTCCGTGCCGCCGTCCGTGTAGTCGGCCGTGGCGATCCACAGTCGGCCCTCCGCGTCCACGGCCAGCGCGGCGACGGCGGTGGTTCCCTGCGCGTAGACGGTGGCGTGGAGCCCGGCCGGCCCCGCGAGCCCCGCTCCGATATCGACCAGCGCCTGCGCGGTCGCGCTCGTGCCGGTCGGGGCCGACGCCTCGGTCGTTCCGGATCCGGCGCCGGCGATGGCACAGCCGGCCACGATGAGGCGCCGAGCGCCAGGGCGGCGAAACGGTGGAGGCGCATAGGGCGATCCCCGAGCTGGTCGACGCCGCGGGCCGGGTCATGCCCGGACGCCGCCCGGCGAATGGGGCGGATCGATGGATCCGCCCCATTCGTTGACCCGGATCCGACCGAGCTACATGCCCGGGCAGTTCGCTCCGGTGTGGGTCCCGCCGGCGCCCGGCGTCGTCGGTCCGCCGGACCCGGCCGGGGCGGACGATGCCGCCGGGGTCGGGCTGGCTGCACTGACGACGGCGACGCCGCCGACGGCGAGGAGTCCGGTCGCCAGGATCGCGGTGGCGATCGTGCGGCGGAGGCCGCTCCGGATGGTTCGCGACGCCGCCCCGGCGCCGACGGGGATCGAGCTCTCGATCGGGGATGCGGTCGACCCTTGGGTCGACTCTGGGAGTTCGTTCACGATGGTCCTTTCGGTCGTTCTGCTGGTTGGCGGGAGTGCGTTCGTGTCATCGCATCGGCTGACTCCGGGGACTCCGGGCGTCGCGCCGGCAGCGGCGCTCGGTGACGGTTCCGGCCCTGCGAGCGGAGGGCCTGGCGACACTGTCGGCCGGGCCACCTTTCCGACGGGTTACGGCCACCGGGCGCCTCCCGGAGGGCCCGGGACCGTCGCTCGGGCATCGGGGGAAGGCCGGGCTGGTATGCTTCCGGAGCCGTGCTAGGCGGGGAACTAGCGGTGCCCTGAACCTGCAATCCGCTCCAGCAGGGCTGAATCCCCTCCCGAGGTCCCCGATCCTGACAGCCGCGATCCGTGCGACGTCGAGGACCGGGTCCCGCGCAGCGGCGACTCGTGAACCGTGTCAGGTCCGGAAGGAAGCAGCACTAAGCGATAAGCGTCGGGTGCCGCGGAATGGCCTGGTCCGAGTCGTTCGGATCGATGGGCATCGGGAAGACCGGATCGACGGAGGGTGCACGGCCGATCACGAACCGGGCGCGGTCGGCCGCAACGTGCGGTGACCGCGGCCCACGTCCGCCGGAGCGCAGGAGTGCCGTGACGTCGACCGCGTCCGACCAGGCAGTGCCCGAGGAAGCGGCGCACGCCGCGCCCGCGGACGCACCGGCGCAGCCCGGCGGGCCGGAGCGATCCGCGCCGCACCAGGCCATCTACCGGGCCTGGCGGGCCCAGACGTTCGCCGGCATCGTCGGCCAGGAGGCCACGGTGGCCGCCCTCCGCAACGCGGTGCGCGTCGGGCGCGTCGCCCACGCCCTGCTGTTCGTCGGGCCGCGCGGGACCGGCAAGACTTCCATGGCCCGGATCGTCGCCAAGGCGCTCAACTGCACGGACCTTCGCGACGGCGAGCCGTGCGACCGCTGCGCCGCGTGCGTGGCCGTCCGGGAGGGCACCTCGCTCGACGTGGCCGAGATGGACGCGGCCTCCAACAACAAGGTCGACGACATGCGCGAGCTGCTGCCGCGCATCGCGACCGCCCCGTCCGATCTCCGCCGCAAGGTCTTCATCGTGGACGAGGTCCAGCGGATCAAGGAGGGCTGGGACGTCCTCCTCAAGACGCTCGAGGAGCCGCCCGACCACGTCGCGTTCATCTTCTGCACGACCGACGCCGGCCAGATCCGGCCGGCCATCCTCTCGCGGGTCCAGCGCTACGACTTCCGCAAGCTCACCGTCGACCAGATCGCGGGCAAGCTGCGGCGCATCCTCGCCGAGGTCGGTCGGGCGGCCGACGACGACGCGATCGACCTCATCGCCCGAGCCGCCGCCGGCGGGATGCGCGACGCCGAGTCGATGCTCGACCAGCTCCTGTCCGGGGCCACCGAACGCCTGACCGCGGACCAGGTCCGCGATACGCTCGGCCTGGCCGGCGCCGAGGCCGTCGACGGCTTCCTCAGCGCGCTGTTCGAGGCCGGTCCGCTGCGCGGTCTGGCGATCCTCGACGACCTCGACGAGCGCGGCCGCGACGCGCGGACGTTCCTCG
>DASVIK010000031.1:0-10659 GCA_036382135.1 Candidatus Limnocylindrales bacterium
GTCGCCGAGCTGATGGCTCGCGACGAGGTCACCGTGCGCTCGCTGCAGGCGCGGGCGATCGCGGCCCTGCGGCGCGGTCTCGAAAACGAGGGCCCATCTGATCGAAACGTGTCGAGCCGACGTGCCGGCGTCATCCGGGTATCGCGGCTGCCCATGGTCCGGCCGTCATGAGGGCGTTCGGGAACGTCCGCGATGATGGTCGGTCGACCGTTGTCGACGACGACCGCGCCGACGCGTGGTTCCGCCGGGCGATCGCCGCGCCGTTCGCGCCGTCCGAGGCACAGCTCTCGCGCATCGAAGGACCGGTTCTGGCCGCCTTTCGCGGCGGGCGGCGGGCGCACGACGCCGCGGGGCGCATCGAGCCGACACGTCGCCGACCGCAGGTCGCCGCCCGGACCTGGCTGGCGGTCGTCGCTCCCGTCGTCCTCGCCATCGTGCTCGTCGCGCAGGCGGGGACGGGCCACGTCGGGACAGGGGGCCCGTGGCAGGCGGGGTTGCACGATGCCGCGGATCGGACCCGGCTGCCGTCAGTGCACCCGACCGCCTCGCCACGCGACCGCGATCGCGAGCCGGGCGGGTGGGTCGGCGTATCATCGAGGCACGTCCTGGCCCCGCTGACGCACGACATTCCGTCGCTGCCGATCCGGTGAGGCCGCCCAGCGCACGACCGATCGGAGACCCACGGCGATGACGACCGAGCACGAGACGACGAGCAGCATCAGCGTGGTGAAGATGGTCGTCGGAGGACAGCAGGTCGACGCGGCGGACGGCCAGACCTTCGACGTCGTCAATCCGGCCGACGGCCAGGTCATCGCGAAGGTACCGCTCGGCGGGCGCGAGGACGTGGACCGTGCCGTGGTCGCCGCACAGAAGGCGTTCGAGGACCCCAGGGGCTGGGCGAACTGGGCGGCCGGCAAGCGGGGCCGGACCCTGGCCAAGTTCGCGGCCCTCGTGAAGACCAACACCGAAGAGCTCGCCCAGCTCGAAAGCCGCAATGTCGGCAAGCCGATCTCGGGAGCCCGCGGCGAGGTGACCGGCGCGAGCCTCGTCTTCGACTACTACGCGGGAGCGGCGAACAAGGTCTTCGGCGAGACGATCCCGGTCTCGAAGCCCGGTCTCGACTTCACGCTGCGCGAGCCGATCGGCGTCGTCGGGCTCATCGTCCCGTGGAACTTCCCGATCCTCATGGCGAGCTGGAAGCTCGGGCCCGCCCTCGCAGCGGGCAACGCCTGCATCCTCAAACCGGCCAGCTACTCGCCGTTGACGGCGATCCGGCTCGGTGAGCTGGCCCTCGAGGCGGGCATCCCGGCGGGGATCCTCAATGTCGTCACGGGTCCGGGCGGTACGGCCGGCGCGAGCATCGCGGGCCATCCGGGCATCGGCAAGGTGGCCTTCACCGGCGAGACGACGACCGGCCAGGAGATCATGCGCCTGGCCTCCGGCAACGTGAAGAAGATCAGCCTCGAGCTGGGCGGCAAAAGCCCGAACATCGTCTTCGCCGATGCCGACCTCGACGCTTGGGCGGCCTCGTCCCCCTACGCGGTCTTCGACAACACCGGCCAGGACTGCTGCGCCCGCAGCCGGATCATCGTCGAGCGCTCGGTCCACGAGCAGGCGGTGGAGCTCCTGGCCGCCGCCACCCGCAAGGTGAAGGTCGGCCGGCCCTCGGACGAGGCGACGGAGGTGGGCACGCTCGTCAGCTTCAAGCAGCGCGAGCGGGTCATGGACTACATCGAGATCGGCCAGCGCGAAGGGGCGGACATCGTGGTCGGCGGGACGCCCCCGGACGACCCGGAGCTGGCCGGCGGCGCCTACCTCATGCCGACGATCTTCGACCATGTCCGCAACGACATGCGGATCGCGGCGGAGGAGATCTTCGGGCCCGTCGTGACGGTCATCCCCTTCGACACCGAGGAGGAGGCGATCCGCCTCGCCAACGCCACCCCGTACGGGCTGTCGGGTTCGATCTGGAGCCGCGACATCAAGAAGGCGCTACGGACGGCCAAGGGGGTCCAGGCCGGGGTGCTGTCGGTGAACACGAACAGCTCGGTCCATACCGAGGCGCCATTCGGCGGCTACAAGATGTCGGGCATCGGCCGGGAGCTCGGCATGCACGCCCTCGATCTCTACACCGAGATCAAGAACGTCTTCGTCGACCTGAGCTAGACCCGAGCCCTCCGCGGCGGCGCCGGGCCGCCCCAGCCGGCGACGGGCGGGCCGTCCGGTGGCCTCGAATACGCACGCCGTCGACCCCGGCTACGCTTCCCGCCGTCGGTCGAGGCTCGGGATCGAGTCTTCAGCCTGGCTCACCTGGAGACAGAACGTGCACTTTCGCTCCCGTTTCGGTACCCCATTCGCGACCGCAGGGCTCGCCCTGATCGTCCTGTTCGTGGCAGCCTGCGGTTCGACGAACGCTCCGACGGGGGCAGCGAGCCCCACGGGTGGCGTGAACGCGCCGGCCACGAGCGCACCATCGTCCGCTTCGGCCGGTTCGCCCTCCGCGGGATCGTCGGCCACGCCCGCGGTCTCGGCGGACGCCGGCTCGGCACCTCCGGTCTCCGGCACCGGCGCGAAGGCGCGACCGGCCGGACACCCATGCGGCTGGCTCGACAAGGCGTCGATCGACGCCAGCCTCGGCCTTGATGTCGGGAAGTCGTCGAACGGGGGCAGCGCCACGAGCACGATCTGCACGTGGCTGTCGAAATCGCCGGCCGGCGGGATCACGCTCGGGATCCTGACCAAGGCGGAGGTCGACGGCGTCATCGCCGGCTTCAAGTCCCTTCCCGGTGGCCGGCTCGTTCCGGGCCTCGGGCTCGGCGCCGCGGCGCTGTTCGTCACGAACCAGAAGTCGCCACTCCCGAAGTCGCACGGCCAGGTGTTCGTCGACTACGGCGACTGGGGCCTGAGCGTGGACGTCAGCGGCCCCGCGGTCACGGTGGAGGAAGCGGCAGCGCTCGCGGTGCTGGCCGTCCTCTAGCGATCCGGCCCCGCCGATCGCAGCGGGCACGATGACGCCCCCGAGGAGGAGGCTTCGGGGGCGTCGATCGCACCAAGAAGTGGTCGGTGTGGGGGTCAGCGACGGATAGACACGTACCGGCGGAGGCGGCGGCGGATGAGCGCGCGTGCGCGCCAATCTCGCACTGGACGGACGAGCCATCGCTCGAGCGGGAGACGATCCACCCTGGAGACCCGGACCTTCCTGCTACCACGGGCGGGACGACGTCCCAGCGTCGTGGTCGTGCCTGAGACGCAGCTGGGACCGGATGCGTGACGCGGGCCCCCGACGGGGCTCGCGGCACAGCGCGCGTGAACGGGACGAGCGACCTCAGGCCGGGTCGCCGGGATACGCCTCCGGGTGGCGCAGGCGGACCCAGTCGCGCAGCGCCCAGCGACTGGTCACGAGCTCGATGCCGGCCCAGGGGATCGCGGCCGCCGGGAAGGCGCGCACTTCGAGCGCCTCGAGGCTCGTGTGGGCGACCCCGCCGGTGACCCGCGCCTCGAACACGATCACGACCACCGCGGCCTCGAGCCGGGAATAGAGGCCGACGAGCTCGCCCGGCTCGACGATGAGGCCGGTCTCCTCGAACGTCTCGCGGATGGCCGCCTGGTTCACGGTCTCGTCCACTTCGAGGAAGCCGCCCGGCTGGGCCCACGAGCCGTACGCCGGTTCGATGCCCCGACGGAGCAGGATGACCTCGCCCGTGTCGGTGACCGGGATCGCGGTGACGACGAGGCGCGGGTTCACGTAGGCGATGTACCCGCAGGTGTCGCAGGCGAGCCGCTCCCGATCCTCGCCGGGGACCTCCCCGTGCCGCAGGCGACCCCCGCAGCGCGAGCAGAACGTGAGATGCGCGGCGAGCCAGGGCGGCACCCCCTGCCCGGACGCGATCTCCGTGGAGCGGCCGTCGGGACCGGAGTGCAGGATCGGATCGGACGCCTCGGTCATGACGGCGGCCTCATGTCGGCGGCCTCACGCCCGGAGCACCAGGACCATCGCCGCGACGATGAGCGCGAGCAGGACGCACGACGCGACGACCCACGCGACGCGGAACCAGCCACGGCCCGCATCGACCGCCATCCAGGCCCGCGCCGAGCGAGCGATCCGGAGCGTCGCGTCGCCGGTCGTGAGCAGGAGGATCGGCCCGGCGATCGCCACGCACAGCTTGACGAGCGGGCTGCCGAGCGAGGACCCGAGCTCAAGGGCGGAGATCGCGACGACGCCGAGCACGAGCGCGACGGCCGAGAGGTTGATGTACTGGCGCTGGAGCGGCGTGGGGGCAGTCTCGGGCACCGAGCGCGGGGTCATCGCCGCGAGCTGGGCGAGGGTGGGCCGCTCCCGGACCGGCTGTCGGTCGAGAGCCGGCATCCCCGGCTCCCAGCGGGGATCGTCCATCGCCGCGGGCCGACCGCCCGCATCCTGCTCACCCACCGACCGAGTGTACGTCGGGCGTCTCCCGGTGGCTCCGTGGCGGGCCGGATGGGCGCGTCGCGCCCCCACGAACCTTCGGTTCACGCTCGGCGATGGGACTCGCGGGGGATTGCGGCCGGGACCGATGGGGGACGACACTGAGGACCACTCGCCATCCCGGCGTGAGAGCCCGGAGGGAAGTCTTGGCCCCCGAATCCACTCCCCAGACCCCCATCGACGCCGATGTCGCGCTGCGGACCATGCTGGCCGGCGGTGCACCATCCCGCCGCCACGGCAAGGCCGCGCCGGCGAGCGCCAACGCGATCGTCATCTTCCTGCTGGCCCTGGGCGCCGCCCTCGAGGGCTATGCGCTCAGCCAGGCCGGCGCCCCGGAGCCCGGCCGATCCGAATCGCTCATCTGGGCGGTCGTCGGCGTCGCCGTCGTCTTCACCGCCTGGGCGCTCCGGGCCCGCTACTGGTGGTCCGTCTCGGGCGTGATCGCCGTCGCCCTCGTCGGCATCGCGATGGGCACGTACGGCGGACTGTCGCTGCTCAGCGGCACGTACACGGATGCGACGCGGCTCGACCTGATCGGCGTCGTGGCCATCGGCGTGGCCGGCATCATCATGATGGGCCTGCTCTCGAGCGCCTGGCCCTGGCTGATGACGACCGTGCAGCCGAGATCCACGCGTGCCGCTCGCTCCACCGACGGACCGGGCGGGACGGCCGGCGCCGGAGCCTGAACCGAAGCTGGGCCCGAACGCTCAGCGCGGCGGATCGCCCACCGCGGGATCGCCGGCATTCGAAGGGTCCTCGAGGACCATCCTGGCCTGACGCTCGCGATGGGCGGCCAGGCGCTCCGTGAGGCCGGCGTCGTCGAGCGCCAGGATGCGCGCGGCGAGGAGGGCGGCGTTCTCCGCGTTCCCGATGGCGACCGTGGCGACCGGCACGCCCCGCGGCATCTGGACGATCGAGAGGAGCGAGTCGAGCCCGTCGAGCTGCGAAAGCGCGATCGGCACGCCGATGACGGGCAGCAGGGTCTGGGCGGCGACCATCCCGGGCAGGTGCGCGGCCCCACCCGCGCCCGCGATGATCACCCGCAATCCCCGCCCCGCGGCCGACTCCGCGTAGCGCGTCATCCAGGCCGGCGTCCGGTGGGCCGACACGACCCGCAGCTCGGCCGGGATCTCGAGCTCGGTCAGGACGGCCAGCGCCTTCTCGAGGATCGGGAAGTCCGAGCGGCTGCCGGCGATCACCCCGACGATCGGCCGCGGTTCCCGCGGTTCCGCGTGCCCGCCGGCCCGGCTCGCCTGGTTCGACCCGGTCTCCGCGGTCGGTCCGGTCACGGCTCATCCTCCCAGCGCAAGGCCTCCGCCGCCGCGCGCGCCCGCGCCAGCGCATCCTCGGGATCGGCGGCAACCACGGTCACGTGGCCCATCTTGCGGCGCTCGAAGACCTCGCGCTTATCGTAGACGTGGAGATGGACGGCCGGATCGGCCAGGGCCCGATCGGCTCCGGACAGGCGGGCCGGCCGGCGCGGCCCGGTGCCCAGGACGTTGACCATCGCCGCCGCGCCCCGGAGGTCGGCCGCGCCCAGCGGCAGCCCCGCCAGCGCCCGGACGTGCTGCTCGAACTGATCCGTCGAGGCCCCCTCGATCGTCCAGTGGCCGCTGTTGTGCACCCGTGGGGCGAGCTCGTTGACGACGAGAGACCCATCGCCGAGGAGGAACAGCTCCACGGTCAGCATCCCGACGAGATCGAGCTCCATCGCCAGTCGGGCGGCGAGCGCCTTCGCCTCCCGGGTCGCGAGTGCGCTGACGGGCGCCGGCGCCGGAGCGACCGATTCGACGAGGATCCCGTGGTCGTGCCGGTTCCGCGTCACGGGGAACGGCCGACTGAGGCCATCGGCGCCGCGGGCCACGATCGCCGAGAGCTCGCAGGCGAAGTCGAGCTCGAGCTCCAGGAGCAGCCCATTCGCGGCCGCGCCCCCGAGTGCGGTGAACCCGGCCAGCAGCTCGCCGCCGGGTTCGTCCTCGTCGCCGGGCACCAGCCGGACCTGGCTGCGGCCGTCGTACCCACCGATCGCGGCCTTGAGCCGCAGCGGCGCGCGCGGGTCGCCCGCCTCCGCGCGCAGCTCGGCCGCGGCCACCCGCAGGTCGTCGAGGGAGCGGACCTCGCGCCAGGGCGCCACGGGAGCCCCGGCTGCGATCAGGAACCGCCGCTCCGCGAGCCGATCCTGGGTCATCCGCAGGGGGTACACGCCCGGCCGGACGTCGTAGTCGGCGTCGAGCGCCGCGACCACGTCCGCATCGACGTGCTCGAGCTCGTAGGTGACAACGTCGCAGCCCGAGGCCAGCTCACGGGCCCCGGCGAGGTTGTCGTACCCGGCGACCACGACCCGGTCGGCCACGCCCGAGGCCGGGCACGTCGGGTCGGGATCGAGCACGGCCACGCGATAGCCGAGGCGGCGAGCGGCGATGGCGAGCATGCGGCCGAGCTGGCCTCCACCCAGGATGCCGATCGTCGCGCCGGGCCGGAGTGGCTCGTCGGCCTCGCCGATGTCCGCCAGCAGGTCGCGGATGAAGATGGTCTTGTGCATCGAATAGCTCAGGCCGCTGTCGACGCCGGAAGCCACGATGCCCCGCTTGAGGGCGGCGTAGGCATCGCTCCGGGCGGGATCGGCGCGCAGGGCGTCGCGGAACGCGAGGTGGCGGGGCAGATCGCGCCCGTACCGCCCGACCCGGGGCATGACGTGGAGATGGATCCTGAGAGCGGGCCCGGACCCGGGGTCGAGCTCGATCCCGCCCCGGAAGAGGGGGCGAGTGTCGGGAAAGGCGCCGGGCCCGGCGTCCCGCACGAACCCGAGCGCCGCGATGTCGGTCCGGAGGTCGGCCGTCACGGCGTCGCCCGCGTCCAGCCCGATGTCGATGACCGGCTTGGCGGCGAGCCCCGGCACGCTCGTGCTGCCGATGTGGTGGACGGGGATGTCCGGGCGCCGCTCGTGGATGATCGCCGCGATGCGTTCCGCGGCCTCCGCCCAGCGCGGGTCGTAGTCGACGACGGCGAGCGGCGCGGATGGGTACGGGGCGATCGGCAGGGCGGCTTCGACCATCGGGTGAGTGTACGTGGCGGGCCTACGTCGTTCCTCCAGGGCGCCGGCGCGCGGGCCGGGCGGGGCCGGATCAGCGGGCGAGGCGCACCCGCCAGGCGGGCCGATCCCGCCCGACGCGCAGCCGGCGCGCCCAGCTCGAGCCGTATCCGGCGACGGCCGCGGGCGTCATCGGCTCGACGTCGACGAAACGAAGGCCCAGGGCTCCGAAGACGGCCCGGATCCGTTCCACGTCGCCCTCGTCGAACGGGCGTCCAAGGCGCGCGAAGGCGGGGTCGGCCCGCGCGCTCGATCGGGGAAGGGGGCCGGGCTCGGCGGCGGCAGACGCAGGGGCGGCCTCGGCTTCGGTGGTTGCCTCCGCGTCCGTCGCGGCATCGGCCGCCGCGTCGCGCGCGCCGAGGCGGTCGTGCTCGACGATCGACAACGCCAGCTCGATCGTGCCCGCCGGGCTCACGAGCCGGGCGATCGACGCCGAGACCGCCACGTCCACGCCGATCGCGCCACGAAGCAGGGATCCCCACGGGAAGCGGACGGTCACCCGATCGGCGATCCCGTCGAGCCCGGCCGGCAGGAGCTCGACGCCACTCGCGACAAAGACCGCGTTCGGGTGGCCGCCCTTGACCGGCGTGGCCGCGGCGCGTCGGGAGCGATCGCCCATCGTCCGCGCGTCGGCGTCGATGCCGATGACCAGCGCCCCGGGGTCGGCGGCCGCCTCGACGATGACCGCCCGGCCATCGCCCGTGCCCAGGTCGACGACGGTCCGCTCGTAGCGGACGGCCAGCTCGAGGAGCTGCCCAACCCCGACCTCGGTGACGCGCCGACCGACCACGATGTGCACGGCGCGCAGTGTACGGGGCAGAGCGCGGCGACCGTCCGGGTTCAGAGCTCCCGGCGCCATTCGTGGAGTCGGCGGGCGGCTGTGGGTCACGACGTGGCCTGACGGTCGGCCCCTCGGCGGCGCTAGCATCGCGGCATGACCGCCGCGCCCGATCGGATCCCGCTCCTCATCGACTGCGACACGGGCATCGACGACAGCCTCGCGCTCCTGTACGCCTGCGCGAGCCCGGAGGCGGACATCCTCGCGGTGACGTGCTGCTCGGGCAACGTGCACGCCACCGATGTCGCCCGCAACACCCTGGCCGTGCTCGAGCTCGCGGGACGAACGGACATCGAGGTCGCCATCGGCCGTCCGATGCCGCTCATCCGGGCGCTCGAGATCACGCCGGAGACCCACGGGCCTCAGGGCATCGGGCACGCCGAGCTCCCGCCGCCGAGCCGTGCCCTGTCCGCCCGCCACGGGGTCGACGTGATCATCGAGACCGCCCGGGCCCAGCCGGGCGAGGTCACGCTCGTCACACTCGGCCCGCTCACGAACCTCGCGACCGCGCTCCTCCGCGAGCCGGAGCTTCCGCGGCTGCTCCGCCGCTGGGTCCTCATGGGCGGCTGCTTCCGGGTGGCCGGCAACACGACCCCGCGAGAGGAGTGGAACATCCACTGCGACCCGGAGGCGGCCCGGATCGCGTTCGACGCGTTCGGGCAGGCGGGCGTGCCGCTGCTGCCGATCGCCCTGGGCCTGGACGTGACGGAACGCTTCACGTTCGTGCCCGACCACCTGGTGGCGCTTGCCCGCCGGGCGGGCAGCCGGCCGGACGATTCGCTCGCCCTGGCTCGGGGCGAGGACCCGATGCGCACGACCCGCAGCGTCGCGTCGAATCCGATCGTGCGGTACCTCGCCGACGCGCTGCGGTTCTACATGGAGTTCCACGCGCGCTTCGACGGCTTCTACGGGGCGTACATCCACGATGCGCTCGCGCTCGCGGCCGCCCTCGACCCGTCGCTCGTCCGCACGGAGGCGGTGACGGTCGACGTCGAGACGACCGGTCGCCTCACGACCGGCGAGACCGTGGCCGACTTCCGCCACCTGTGGGGCCGGCCGCCCAACTGCGACGTTGCGGTCTCCGCGGATTCAGCCGCCTTCCTGGATCGCTTCGTCGAACGCGTCGGCGCCCTCGCCGAACGGATGGCTGCGCCCATACGCTGATCCCGCCGTCCCGACTGGCGCGTTGGGTCCGCCGCGTTGCACACTTACGGCGGAGGGTCGGACACCGTGGGGTCGGCACGAGCGTCGGCCGGCGGCGACATTGGAGGCACGTCGATGTCGGGCAGCTGGTTCCGGACGGTCATCGGTATCTTCGTGTTCTTCATCGTGCTCGTAGCGGGCCTCGCCCTGACCGGCTCCATCGACACGACGCCGGACCCCAGCACCGGCCTGATCGTGGGACGCAACAGCCTCATCGCCCTGTTCGGCGTGGCGCTCGTCGCGGCGTTCGTCGCCTATGGCGTGGTCGAATACGGGCAGACGAAGCGCCTCGAATCGATCACCCGGCAGTTCGATACGCGGACGATCGTGCTCATCCCGATCGCCATCGCGATCAACATCATCCTCGGCCAGACCGTCGCGGCCGCTCTCAAGGTGCCGATCTACCTCGACTCGATCGGCACGATCCTCGTGGGCGTGCTGGCCGGCCCGCTCGCCGGGGCGCTCACCGGGGCGCTGGCGAACCTGCTCTGGACCTACGTGCTCCCCGCCCCGTTCCACTCGGACTACGCGGCGCCCTTCTTCATCGTGGCGGTCGAGATCGGGCTGCTCGCCGGCCTCTTCGGCCGCCTGGGGTTCTTCCGCAGCCGACCCACGACGTCGTGGGCACGCCTGGGCATCGGTGCCGGGATCACCGTGGCGATCATCCTGGTGATCGGCTTCTACGGGTTCCTGCCCTTCTACACGAATGGCCAGTTCACGTTCTTCAACAGCACCGCGGGCGCCCCTGCGCCCGACACGGTCTTCGTCATCTTCGGCTGGCTCGTCGCGGCGCTCATCGTCGCCGCCATCGTGGGCCTGGTCCTGTTCCTCTTCGTGCGCCGGGACCTGGGCGCCGCGTACGTCTTCGTGGCCGGCCTTGCCTGCGGGATCGTCTCGGCCATCATCTCGGCGCCCATCTCCGCCGCGCTCGGCGGGGTGACGGGATCGGGCACGGACCTGCTCGTGGCCGCGTTCCAGAAGGCCGGCTCGGACCTCCAGACGGCGGTCCTCAAACAGGGCCTGCTGTCGGACCCGATCGACAAGACCCTGACGTTCTTCGTC
>DASVIK010000032.1:0-5756 GCA_036382135.1 Candidatus Limnocylindrales bacterium
CCCGGCCGGGCGACCACCGTGCCGACACAAGGCTAGAAAGGAAACCCGCTCCACGTGGCCAAGAAGATCCGCATCGTCCTCACCCTCCAGCTGCCGGCCGGCAAGGCGACCCCCGCGCCGCCCGTGGGCACCGCCCTGGGCCCGCACGGCATCAACATCGTCGAGTTCACCAAGGCCTACAACGAGCGCACGGCCGACAAGGCCGGCCAGGTGATCCCGGCCCAGATCACGGTCTTCGAGGACCGCAGCTTCACGTTCATCCTCAAGACGCCGCCCGCCGCCGACCTCCTGCGCAAGGCGGCCGGGGTGGAGAAGGGGAGCGCGACCACCGGGCGGGCCGACATGGTGGGTCGGGTGACCCGCGACCAGGTCCGCGAGATCGCCTCGATCAAGCTCTCCGATCTGAACGCGAACGACCTCGACGCCGCGATGCGCCAGGTCGAGGGCACCGCCCGCTCGATGGGTATCGAGGTCATCGGCTAGACTGCACCACCGCGCGACCGGCCGCGCATCCACCAGCCGCCGGACGTCCACCCCACGTGACGGGGGAGGTCGGCACACGCCGACCGCCAGCACGAAGGAACGACCCATGGCGCACGGCAAGAAATACCAGGACGCGGTGAAGCTCGTCGAGCACGAGCGGCTGTACAGCCCGGCCGAGGCGGCCGAGCTGCTCAAGCAGACCTCGTTCGTCAGCTTCGATTCGTCGGTCGAGATCCACCTTCGGCTGGGCGTCGACCCGCGCCACGCCGACCAGATGGTCCGCGGCACGGTCGTCCTCCCGCACGGCACCGGCAAGAAGGTCCGCGTCGCGGTCTTCGCCCAGGGCGAGAAGGCCCAGGAGGCGCTCCGGGCCGGCGCCGACGAGGTCGGTTCGGAGGACCTCGTCAAGAAGATCGAGGCGGGCTGGCTCGAGTTCGACGTCGCGCTCGCCGCCCCGGACACGATGGGCATGGTCGGCCGGCTGGGCAAGATCCTCGGCCGTCGCGGCCTGATGCCGAACCCCAAGTCGGGCACGATCACGTTCGACCTCGACCGCGCCGTCCGCGAGGTCAAGGCCGGCCGGGTCGAGTTCAAGGTCGACAAGTCGGGCATCATCCACTGCTCGGTCGGCAAGACGAGCTTCAGTGCCGATGAGCTGGTCGCCAACCTGGCGTCCCTCGTCGACGCCATCAACCGGGCCAAGCCGGCCGGGGCCAAGGGCCAGTACCTCAAGACGCTCACGGTCGCCAGCACGATGGGCCCGGGCATCAAGATGGACCTGCCGGCCCTCCTCGCGGTGGCTGCGGCGGCCTGACGGCCGCGCCCCATCGCCGTACCAAACGCGACGTCGGCCCCTCGTTACGGCGAAGGACGCGGCGTCTGAGAATCGAATATCGACGGACCGCCGCAGACAGCCTGCGTCCGCGGACCGCTCGTCCTCCCGGGCCCATCGCGGGCCAAGGGCCGACGGACGGTCGGGACTCGATCCGCCGCACCGGACCGACGACCATGGCCGTCGGGGACGACGGCGAGCACGCCGAGGCAGGACCCCACCTCCCGGTGAGTGCCCCCTGCAGCCTTCGAGGACCGTCGCAGGGGCGACCCAGTCGACCGATCGCGGCCGGCCGGACAGCACCACCGCCGCGTGCCGGCCGCACGCAGCACACGGGAGGTCCCCATGCCGACCGAGGCCAAGCGCGAGACGATCGAATCGCTCCGGGGCGAGCTCGCCCGGGCGACGACGCTGATCGTGTCCGAATACCGCGGCCTCAAGGTGAGCGAGATCGCCGAGATCCGACGGTCGCTGCGCAAGCACGACGTCGGGTATCGCGTCGTCAAGAACCGGCTCATGCGGATCGCCGCCGCGGACGGGACCGGAGCGGCGCTCTCGCCGCTCCTCGTCGGCCCGACGGCCATCGCATTCGCCCAGGGCGACGAATCGGCGGCCGCCAAGGCCGTCCTCGACGCCATCCGGCCGTACAAGCTGGTCAAGATCACCGGCGCCGTCCTCGGCGACCGGGCGATCGGCGCCGACCAGGTGACGACGCTCGCGTCGCTGCCGCCCCGGCCGATCCTCCAGGCCAGGCTCGCGGGGGCCATGGCGGCCCCGATCGCGACGCTGGCCGGGTTGTTCGGCGCGAACCTGCGCAACCTGGGCTACGCCCTGGCCCAGGTCCGCGACCAGAAGGCCGCCGCGGGCGGCTGACGCCGCCGACGACGCACGACACGCTCACCCCGACCTGACCCCGACCACGGGTCCCCGGACCCGCCAGACGAAGGAGCCCATCCCATGGCCGTTCTCACCCAGGACGATCTCCTCGAGGCGATCGACAAGATGACCGTCCTCGAGCTGTCCGAGTTCATCAAGCGCTTCGAGGACCGCTACGGCGTCACCGCCGCCGCCCCTGCCGCCGCAGCAGCCGCCCCGGCCGCCGCTGCCGCCGCCCCCGAGGCGGTCGAGGAGCAGACCGAGTTCAGCGCGATCCTCACCGAGATCGGACCGAACAAGATCCCGGTCATCAAGGTCGTGCGCGAGCTGACCGGCCTCGGCCTCAAGGAGGCCAAGGACGTCGTCGACGCGTTCCCCAAGCCGGTCAAGGAAGCCGTCACCAAGGAAGAGGCCGAGAAGATCAAGGCCGCCCTCGAGGAAGTCGGCGCCAAGGTCGAGATCAAGTAGCGCTCCAGGACCGGGTCCGGCACGCTCGACGCGTGCCGGACGCCGCCTCCGTAACCGCCGGTGGGTGGCTCCGTGGGGCCCGTTTGACATATCGGGATCGCGCGGTATCCTTTGATGTTCTGTGAGCGCGGCCCCTTTCCCCCCTTTTCTCCTTCGCCAAGGAGTGCTTCATGCTGTCTGCTGCTGAGTCGTCGACACGCGCCCTGACCCCCTCGGGTCGGATCTCGTACGCCCGCATCGACGAGAAGTTGCCCATCCCGAACCTCATCGAGCTGCAGCTCGATTCGTTCGCCTGGTTCGTGGACAAGGGCTTGCGCGAGCTGTTCGACGAGATCAGCCCGATCAAGGACTTCACCGGCAAGGTGATGGAGCTCCAGTTCCTCGACTACGAGTTCGGGCCGCCGAAGTACAACGAGCTCGAGTGCCGGACGAAGGACCTGACGTTCAGCCGGCCGCTGTACGTGAACGTCGAGCTCCTCATCAAGGAGACCGGCGAGATCCAGCGCCAGCGCGTCTACATGGGCGACTTCCCGACCATGACGGACCAGGGCACGTTCGTCATCAACGGCGCGGAGCGCGTCGTCGTGAGCCAGCTCGTCCGCTCGCCCGGCGTCTACTACAGCGAGAGCGAGGACCCGACCACGGGCCGGATGCTCTTCAGCGCCAAGGTCATCCCGAACCGGGGCGCCTGGCTCGAGTTCGAGACGAACAACAAGGACCAGCTGTGGGTCAAGGTCGACCGCAAGCGCAAGCTCGCCGCGACGACCCTGCTGCGCGCCGTCGGCTACGAGCAGAACGACGAGATCAGCGCCCTGTTCGCCTCGGTCGACACGGATCCCGACCATCCGTACATCTCGAGCACCCTCGACAAGGACCTGACCCACACCCAGCAGGACGCCCTCATCGAGGTCTACAAGAAGCTCCGGCCGGGCGATCCGCCCACGGGCGACAACGCCCGCCAGCTCGTCGAGAGCCTGTTCTTCAACTTCCGGCGCTACGACCTCGGGCGGGTCGGCCGCTACAAGTTCAACAAGAAGCTCGACGGGGTCGCCGCGCGGATGGGCATCGAGCTGCCCCGCGACGGGCGCACGATCACCCGTGAGGACATCGCCTCGATCGTCGGTCACCTCATCGAGTGCAACCGGGGTCTCCACCCCAAGGACGACATCGACCACCTCGGCAACCGGCGCATCCGGGCGAATGGTGAGCTGATCCAGAACGCGTTCCGGATCGGGCTGCTGCGCATGGAGCGCGTGGTCCGCGAGCGGATGACGATCCAGGAGATCGACAAGGCGACGCCCAACGCGCTCATCAACATCCGGCCGGTCGTGGCCGCGATGAAGGAGTTCTTCGGGGGCAGCCAGCTCAGCCAGTTCATGGACCAGACGAACCCGCTGGCCGAGCTCACCTCGAAGCGGCGCCTGTCGGCCCTCGGGCCGGGTGGCCTGTCGCGCGAGCGGGCCGGCTTCGACGTCCGCGACGTCCACCACAGCCACTACGGCCGGATCTGCCCGATCGAGACCCCCGAAGGCCCGAACATCGGCCTGATCGGCTCGCTCGCCACGTACGGGCGGATCAACAGCTACGGCTTCATCGAGACGCCCTACCGCAAGGTCAAGCGGACGATCGCCTGGGACGACGCCGCGCTCAAGGAATTCGAATCGGGCACGGACCTGCTGGCCAAGGACGGCACCGTCGTCCTCAAGGCGGGCCTGGCATTCACGGACGCGGCCGCGACGGAGCTCAAGAAGCAGAAGGCGCTGGCGTTCCCGATCCGGCCGATCGTGACCGACGAGATCGAGTACCTGCCGGCCGACGAGGAAGAGCAGCACGTCGTCGCCCAGGCGAACGCGCCGCTCGACGAGCAGGGCCACTTCACCGCCGAGCGCGTGCCGTCGCGGTACCGCGACACGTTCCCGGAGGCGCGCCCCAACCAGATCGAGTACATGGACGTGAGCCCCAAGCAGGTCGTCTCGGTGGCGACCGCGCTCATCCCGTTCCTCGAGCACGACGATGCCAACCGGGCCCTCATGGGCTCGAACATGCAGCGCCAGGCCGTGCCGCTCCTCGAGCCGGAGTCGCCGATCGTCGGCACCGGCATGGAGAGCCGGGCGGCGCTCGACTCGGGCCAGGTCATCGTGGCCGCCCGGGCCGGCGTGGTCACGAGCGTGACCGCCGAGCGGGTCGAGGTCGAGACGGACGCCGGGGACCTCGACAGCTACCGGCTCCAGAAGTTCGTCCGCAGCAACCAGGGCACGTGCATCAACCAGCGGCCCATCGTGGACGTCGGGCAGCGCCTCGCGGCCGGCGATGCGATCGCCGACAGCAGCTCGACCGACCACGGCGAGCTCGCCCTCGGCCGGAACGTCCTTGTGGCGTTCATGAGCTGGGAGGGCGGCAACTACGAGGACGCGATCGTCATCAGCGACCGTCTCGTCCGCGACGACCTCTTCACGAGCATCCACATCGAGAAGCACGAGATCGAATCGCGCGACACGAAGCTCGGGCCCGAAGAGATCACCCGGGACATCCCGAACGTCGGCGAGGAGTCCCTCAAGGATCTCGATGAGGAAGGCATCATCTACGTCGGGGCCGAGGTCCGGCCGGGCGACATCCTCGTCGGCAAGATCACCCCCAAGGGCGAGACCGAGCTGACCGCCGAGGAGCGCCTGCTCCGGGCGATCTTCGGTGAGAAGGCCCGCGAGGTGAAGGACTCGAGCCTCCGCCTGCCCCACGGCGAGCGCGGCAAGGTCGTCGAGATCCGCGAGTTCCGGCGCGAGCTCAACGACGATCTCCAGCCCGGCGTCAACCGGCTCGTCCGGGTGAGCGTCGCGCAGAAGCGCAAGATCAGCGTCGGCGACAAGATGGCCGGCCGCCACGGCAACAAGGGCGTCATCGCCAAGATCCTCCCGCAGGAGGACATGCCCTACCTGCCCGACGGCACGCCCGTCGACATCATCCTCAACCCGCTCGGCGTGCCGAGCCGGATGAACATCGGCCAGATCCTCGAGACCCATCTCGGCTGGGCGCTCCACGCGACCGGCGAGAAGGCCGCCACGGCGGTCTTCGACGGCGCGACCGAGGTCCAGATCCGCGA
>DASVIK010000033.1:0-4592 GCA_036382135.1 Candidatus Limnocylindrales bacterium
GAGGGCAGCGCCGGCCTCCGGGCCCTCGACGAAGAGCTCGCCCATATGCGACAGGTCGAAGAGGCCGGCCCGCTCGCGCACGGCCCGATGCTCCTCGAGGATGCTGCCGTACTGGACGGGCATGAGCCAGCCACCGAACTCGATGAGCCTGGCCCCGAGGGCGGCGTGGCGCTCGGCGATCGGGCTGACCCGGACGAGGGGTTCGAGCAGCTCGGCCTCGGAGGGCCCGGTCATCGGGCGGGCGCGGACGGCGCCTGGGCGACGGGTGTCGCGTCGCCGCCGGACGGGTCCGCTTCCGGAGCGAGGCCGGCCGCGAGATGGTCGGCAGCCCGGGCGACGAGCGCGCGCTCGGTCTCGAAGGTCAGGATCTCGGGCGCCTCGGCCAGGGCGATCCAGCGCACGTCGTCGAACTCGTGATCGTGCCGGGCGAGATCGCCCCCGGTGGGCGCCATGAGGAAGTAGTGGACGGTCTTGTGGATGCGCGTGCCGCGCTGAACGAACGTGTAGGCGATCGATTCGAAGGGGGCCAGGATGCGGACCGTCAGGCCGGTCTCCTCGCCGACCTCGCGGAGGGCGGTCTCCTCGGTCGTCTCACCGGCCTCGGGCGTCCCCTTCGGGAGGGTCCATGTACCGCTCGACTCGCGCCGACGATGGCCGGCCACGAACTGGGGCACGCCGGAGTCGTACCGGATGACGATCCCGCCGGCGGAAGTGGCGGTCGAGTTCCTCAGCCGTGCCACGGCGCCGGGGCGGCGCCGGACCGGGGACCCGCACCGGATCGCCCGAATCCCGCCCACCTCATCGAGACGACCGGGCGAAGGCGACCACCCACGGGGCGCAGCGGTCGGGCGGGGCGCACGGCGCGCCAGCTCGCGCGCAGCCGGACGAGAGGCGGCAGGTCGGCGCGACGCAGCACGGTGGCGCGCGCAGAGGCGGGCTGAAACGAGCCCGTGACGCGCAGGCCGAGTCGGCGCTCGCGGACGCGCGAGGTGGGCCGGACGAAGCTCGCGACCGGCCGAGCCGCGTACTTCGCGGCGATGCTGTGCTGCATGTCGGCAATCGTACTGGTTCAGGCGGGGTTTGCAAGTGAGTGACGCACCCGTTCCGCGCCCTCTGGTGCCAGCGCGCCACGGGCTTCCGCCAGCGCCAGCTCGCGGCGGGCCAGCGCCCGGTAGAGCTCGAGCACGCCGGGGGCGTGGGCGCCGAGCTCGGCGAGATGCGCCCGGAGCGTCCCTTCGTCGCCGCGGGTCAGCGGGCCGGTCAGCGCGGCCCGGATCCCGATCGCCTTCGCGTTGCCCAGCGTCTGCTCGATGAGCGGCCCGTAGACCGCGAGCGACCCGGCCTCGTCCAGACCGGCCACGCGACCGAGCTCGGCGATCGCGTCGAGGAGCGCGACGAGGCCACCGGCGGCCAGCATGGCGGCGGCGTGGTAGGCGGCCTTCGCGCCCGGAGCGAGGCGGACGGGCCGTCCGCCGATCGCCTCGGCCATCCGCGCGAGCAGGTCGAGCAGCCCCTCGTCGCCCTCGATCGCGATAGTGGCCCCGTGGATCGCGGCCACGGCCCGTTCCGTGTCGGCGAACGCGACGAGTGGATGGAACGCGCCGATCTGCGTCCCGGCCGCCATGGCCGGGGAAAGCGCCTCGGCGCCGAGCAGCCCGCTCGTGTGGACGATGGCCTGGCCGCTGTACAGGTGGAGCCGCCCGGCCACGGACGGGATCGCGTCGTCCGGGACCGCGACGATGACCAGCTCGACCTCGTCGAGGAGGGCGTTGGCTTCGGCGAAGGCGCGCGCGCCCGGCACGAACGACCGGAACCGCTCGCGCCGGCCGGGGTCGCGGCTGGCCACCGCCTGCACCGGCCAGCCCGCCCGATGGAGCGCAAGGCCGAGGGCGGTCCCGACGGCCCCGGCCCCGACGATCCCGATGATCGGCGGATCCTCAGGCCGGCTGTGAACGTGCGGGTGGGCGTGCGGATGGGCCTCGTCGTGCTCATCCGCGTCGTGATCGTCGTCGGGAGCGTGGCCTTCGACAGGCCCCGTCTCCGCGGTGCGGGCGCGCGCGCGATCGGCCGGCGTCGGTGGGTCGAGCTCGATGCCTGCGCCCGCGAGGTCGTCGAGCGCCTCCGCGCCCGGCCCGTGCGGCTCCGGCTCCTGGCCCCAGGGCTTCATCGGAGGTCGCCCCCGGCGGCCGCGGCGGCCGCGACGGCCCTGCCGGCGGCGGGTCCCGGGGAGCCCGGGCCGGCGCGGCTCCAGCGGTCCGCGCGGTACTCTTCCACGGCACGAGTGTAGCCACAGCGAGGGCATGCGTTGGCCGCGAGCGATCCGTTCGGCGCCCGAAGAAGCCTCGGGACGGGGCTGCCGGACTTCTATGCCCTGGCCGCCCTGACCGAGCGGGGCGTGGCGCCCGGATTCGAGCTCGCGCGCGTGCCCGTGACCCTCAAGATCCTCCTCGAGAACCTCGTCCGTCACGCGGGCGGCGGGATCGTTCGCGAGCGGGATGTGGCGACGCTCGTCTCGTGGCGGCCGGGCCAGCCCGCCGAGGCCGAGATCCCATTCATGCCTGCCCGGGTCATCCTCCAGGACTTCACCGGCGTCCCGGCCGTCGTCGACCTCGCGGTCATGCGCGACGCCATCGCCGACCTGGGCGGCGACCCGGCCCTGGTCAACCCGCTCGTCCCGGTCGATCTCGTCATCGACCATTCGGTCCAGGTGGACCAATACGGGACGCCGGCCGCATTCCTCTTCAACGTCTCACGCGAATACGATCGCAACACGGAGCGCTACCAGCTCCTGCGCTGGGCCCAGACCGCGTTCCGGGGTCTGAGGGTCGTGCCGCCAGGCACGGGCATCGTCCACCAGGTCAACCTCGAGTACCTGGCCACGGTCGTCACGACCCGCGACGGCGTCGCCTTCCCCGACACGCTCGTGGGCACCGATTCGCACACGACCATGATCAACGGGCTCGGGGTGCTCGGCTACGGCGTCGGCGGGATCGAGGCCGAGGCCGTGCTCCTCGGCCAGCCGCTCTACCAGCCCATGCCCCGGATCGTCGGCGTGCGGCTCACGGGCGAGCTGCCCCGCGGATCGACCGCGACCGACCTCGTCCTCGTCGTCACCGAGATGCTGCGTTCCTTCGGGGTGGTTGGCTCGTTCGTCGAGTTCGCCGGCGACGGGCTGGCCAGCCTGGCCCTGGCCGACCGCGCGACGATCGCCAACATGAGCCCCGAGTTCGGGGCGACGGCGACCCTCTTCCCGATCGACGACGAGACGCTCGCCTACCTCCGCCTGACCGGCCGCCCGGCCGAGTTGGTCGACCTCGTCGAACGCTACGCCCGGGCCCAGGGCCTGTGGCGCGAACCAGGGCCCGGTCCGGAGTTCGACGCGAGCCTTGAGCTCGACCTCGCGACCGTCGCGCCGTCCGTCGCCGGGCCGCGCCGGCCGCAGGACCGGGTCCTCCTCGAGAACCTGCCCGCCAACTTCCGGGCGGCGTTCCCGGCCGCGTTCCCGGCCCCGGCGACCGCCGCTGCCGAGTCCGGGATGACCGACGAGGGCGGGACGAACGGGGCGCTGGACGACGGCGGCGTCGCGGTGGAGGTCGGCGGCCGCCAGGCGGTCATCCGGTCGGGCTCGGTCGCGATCGCCGCGATCACCTCGTGCACGAAGACGTCCAACCCGACGGTCATGGTCGGGGCGGGCCTGCTCGCCCGGAACGCCGTCGCGCGCGGCCTCGGCGTCGCCGCGACCGTGAAGACGTCGCTGGCGCCGGGCTCGAAGGCGGTGACCGGCTACCTCGAGGCCGCCGGTCTCATGGCCCCGCTTGCGGCCCTCGGGTTCGCCCTCGCCGGCTATGGCTGCACCACGTGCATCGGCAACTCGGGGCCGCTCGACGAGGCGGTCGCCGGCGCGATCGAGGCGCACGATCTCGTCGTCGCCGCCGTCCTGTCCGGCAATCGCAACTTCGAGGGCCGGATCCACCCGCTCGCCCGGGCCAGCTACCTCGCCTCGCCGCCGCTCGTTGTGGCGTTCGCCCTGGCCGGGCGCATCGACATCGACCTCACGACCGAGCCGCTCGGGACCGATCGGGACGGCCGCCCGGTGATGCTCGCGGACCTCTGGCCGTCACCCGACGAGATCCGGTCCGTGATCGGCAGCGCCATCGACCCGGCCCTCTTCCAGCGGACCTACGCCACGGTCTTCGAGGGCGACGACCGCTGGCGGGCCCTGCCGATCCCGGCCGGCGACCGGTACGCCTGGGCGGCGGATTCGACGTATGTGGCCAAGCCGCCGTTCTTCGATGGGCTCACGGCCCAGCCGGCCGCGGTCTCCGACATCGAGGGAGCGCGCGTCCTGGCCGTCCTCGGCGACTCGGTCACGACCGATCACATCAGCCCGGCCGGCTCGATCGCCCCGGCATCGCCGGCCGGCCGCTGGCTCCAGGAACGCGGGATCGGACCGTTGGACTTCAACTCCTACGGGGCGCGGCGCGGCCACCACGAGGTGATGATGCGCGGCACATTCGCCAACATCCGGCTGCGCAACGCGCTCGTCGAGGGCCGGGAGGGTCCGTACACGGTCCACCTGCCCGATGGCGACG
>DASVIK010000034.1:0-4563 GCA_036382135.1 Candidatus Limnocylindrales bacterium
CGGCCGCCCAGGTGATGACGAGTGGGAAGATGAGGCCGACCAGCAGGCGCAGCCACACGAAGAGCGCCCACGGCCCGGTCAGCGGCCCGAAGGGCGCGAGGTTCTGGCCGCCTCCGAATCCGACCCAGGCCGCGAAGAGCGTGACCTGCAGCGCGACCACCCAGAGCAGTCCCCGGGTGAGGGCGAGCGCCGGCCCCGTTGAGAGCTTCGGGGTGACCAGGTACCAGTGGCCCAGGATCATCCCCGCGAAGGAGCCGCCGATCGCGCTCGCCAGGGCGATCAGCTGGAGTGCCAGCGGCACGGAACCGATCACGCCGCCGCCCCACGTGAGCGCCCCGGCCACGAGCGTGCCGAGCCCCGCCACGAGGGTACCGATTCCGAGGAGCGGCGCGCGCGCACCGCGGAAGAGGCCGATCGAGTAACCCAGCGCGCCGAGCGCCAGGATCGCCAGCAGGACGCGACGAAGGAGATCCCACGAGGCGTCCACCGTGACCGGCGAGCCGGCCGCGGCGATGGCGGGGAGCGCCCCGTCCGCGAGCCAGGCCAGCCCGCCGAACGCGGCAGCGCACAGCCCGGTGAATCCCAGGTAGCCCTTCGTGGCGTCGGTCCGGAGCCGAAGGAGGACGACCGAGGCGAAGGCCCCGACGGCGAGGCCGGCAAGGACCGTCCAGTTCACAAAGGCGAGGTTCCGGGCAATTTGCTCGGCAGGCATCGCGCGGAGTGTAGTCGGCCCGCGGCCCGGGGCGGACGCGGGCGTTCGAAGCGGAGCGTGAGCGTCGCGGGCACGAAGCATCGGCGGGCCCGACAGCGCCGGCCCGGAGAGCAGAACCCTCTTGCCGCGCCCAGCCGGGCGCGTGCACACTCCGCCAACGGTCGTCGGTCCCGGGCCGCCCGGGTCTGCCGGACCGGCCGTGTCTTCTATGCGATCAACCTCGGACGAGGAGCGAAGCGATGGGCCTCGACGCTGCGACCACGATCACCTGGTACGGCCACGCCTGCGTCGAGGTCCGTACGCCCGGCGGGAAGACGATCCTGATCGACCCATGGTTCGGTAACCCGAAGAGCCCGAAGGCGGCCGATGCCATCACTGCCTGCGACCTCCTTCTCGTCACGCATGGCCACGGTGATCACATCGGTGACGCGGTCGCGCTCGCCAGCCGGCTGCGGCCGACCTGGCCGTGCATCCACGAGATGAGCCTCTGGCTCGCGCGCCGGCTGCCCGGCGGAGCCGATGCGGCGATCGGCATGAACAAGGGCGGAACGTTCATGTTCGGGGAGATCGCGGTCACGATGACGGGCGCGGACCACTCCGCCGGCGACTGGAACCCGGGTGGCGAGACGACGCTCTACCTCGGCGAGCCGGCCGGCTTCGTCATCCGGCTTGAGAACGGGTACACGATCTACCACGCCGGCGACACGAACGTGACGAGCGACATGCGCCTGATCGGCGAGCTCTACCGCCCGAACCTGGCGCTGCTCCCGATCGGCGGCCACTACACGATGGGGCCGCGCGAGGCGGCCCTGGCGGTCGAGCTCCTCGGTGTCGACGCGGTGGCGCCGATCCACTACGGCACCTTCCCGCTCCTCGCCGGGACTCCCGAGCAGCTGCGCGTCGAGCTCGACGCCCGCGGCCTCGGGCCCGTCGACCTGTACGGGTGGGAACCGGGGGAGAGCCTGCGCGGCTGACGCCGCTGGCGAGGCCCGGCGGCCGACCGGAGGCGGCCGATCCTGAGTGATCATGCGACGAGCTCGGCCAAATGGACAACCTCGAGCTTGGGGATGGAGCGAAGCCGCCGGTCGTTCGTGACGAACGCGGAGGCACCTGCCTGGCGCGCCGTCGCCAGGTGGATTGCGTCGGGAAGCGAGAGGCCGTGTCGCCCGCGCAGGATCCCGGCGTCGATCGCAATGTCGGCGGTGAGTGGGACAACGTGGAGCCGGATGACCGAGCGAATGGCATCCGCATACCGATCCGCCATGACAGCGTCGTCGAGCGTGGCCGGGTAGACAGCCACCTCGGCGAGTGCGAGCGATGCGACCACGAGGGTTGTCCCGGCCGATTCCGCGTCGTTCAGGAGACCGCGGACCGCGTCGGCTTCGGGTCCATCGGTCTCGAAGATGTAGATGAACAGGTTTGCGTCGAGGCCGATGCGGGCGTGCCGGACGAGGAGTCCGTCCGGCTTCATCGTGACGGAGCCGCGATTTCGGCGGCCCGGTCGGCCGCAATCGCGCGATCGAGCTCTTCCACGCGTTCCCGATCACGGGTATCCCACTCGTCCCGGAGCGCTCGGATCCGCTCCGCCGGGTCCGTGCCGTCGGCGAGGTGCGCCCCGATGCCATAGAGGCGGTCACCGGCCGGTACGTGGCGGCGCAGGTGGATGACGTCACCGTCGACCTCGACGTCGAGCCAATCGCCCGCCTTGAGGCCCAGCTTCTTTCGCGCTTCGCTGGGTACCGCGATCTGGTGCTTGGTGCTGATCTTTACGCTAAGCATAATCATGATGGTAAGCAGATCGTTCGTTGCGGGCAAGCCCGACGGGGCGGGCTCCGCGGCTGGGGTAGGCTGGCACCCGTGGAGCCGCTCGTCCGCGATTTCGCCTCGGCTGGACCGCTCGACCTCCGGCTGACGCTGGCCGTGCATCTCCGGGGCCCGCGCGACCCGACCCTGCGCTTCTCGGCCGACGGGTCGGCATGGCGGGCGACCCGGACGCCGGACGGGCCGGCCACGCTCCGCCTCGTCCGGGAGGGCGAGGCGATCCGGGCGCAGGCGTGGGGTCCGGGCGCAGGCTGGGCGATCGACCAGACGCCGGAGCTTGCCGGCGCGCTCGACGATGCGGCCGGGTTCGGCGCCGCCGTGGCCGGCCACCCGCTCCTCCGTCTGCTCCACGCCCGGTTCCCCGGGATCCGAGTCGGCCGGACGCGCCGGGTCTTGGAGGCGCTGGTTCCCGCGATCATCGAGCAGAAGGTGACCGGCGAGGAGGCTCGGTCGGCGTTCGTGGAGCTCGTGCGCCGGCACGGGGAGCCGGCACCGGGGCCGTGGGACGACGCGTCAGCACGGCGGCTGGCGCCGCTGCGGGTGCCGCCGCCCCCCGAGACGCTGTCGGGGCTCCCCGGGTACGCCTACCACCCGCTGGGCCTGGAGCGGCGCCGGGCGGACGCGATCCGCTTCGCGGCGGCGCACGCCGACCGCGCCGAGGAGTGCGCGGGCATGCCGCTGCCCGACGCGTACGCTCGCCTGCGGGCGTTCCCGCTGGTCGGGGCATGGACGGCCGCCGAGGTCGGCCTGCGGGCCCTCGGCGATCCCGACGCCGTGAGCGTCGGCGACTTCCACCTCTGCCACGCCGTCTGCCACGCATTGGCGGGCGAGCCGCGGGGGACGGACGAGCGGATGCTGGAGCTGCTCGCACCGTTCGCGGGCCACCGGGCGCGGGTCGTCCGGCTCATCGAGGTGGCCGGGATCCACGCTCCGCGCCGAGGACAGCGTTTCGCGCCGCGGTCGATCGCGGACATGTGAGGCTGGGCGGAAACAAGCTCGTCCCGGATAGCAGTCCGGAGACTGATACGCGAGCGTTTCGGCGGCTTCATCGTCGCCGCCCGCTCGTCGCGCATCTCCGTGAGCACGAGCGGCAGCCCCACGGCGGCCCGGCGACACGTCAACAGCCGGGGACGGTCCATGACAGCACCCGGGTCATGTCTGGAAGATGTCGCGGCGCCCCGGGCGAAACCGCGGCGCCGCGGTGGAATCGGGGCACCCGCGGAGCGACGGATCGGCCTGCCCTACCCTCCGGTCAGCCCTTCAGGACGGTCTTCCGGCGCTCGTACTCGGCCTCGTCGATCTCGCCGCGGGCGTAGCGCTGGCGAAGGAGCTCGAGGGCGTCTGGCGTGGCAGGACCCTCGTGCGCGCCCCGGCGGTCGGCCCGGATGAGCCAGCGGATGGCGAGCACGATCGCGGCGATCACGAGGCCCCAGAAGAGGACCCACGATCAGGATCCCCACGAGAAACAGGATCGGCATGCCGCCGCCGAGCTGAAGATCCATGGCGCTCCCTAACCCGGCTGGGCGACGACGAGGATCCGGATCTCGGTCATGTCCTCGATCGCGTAGCGGAGCCCCTCGCGGCCGAGGCCGGAGTCCTTCACGCCGCCGTACGGCATGTGGTCGATGCGGTATGTCGGGATGTCGTTGAGGATGACCCCGCCGACCTCGAGCCCATCGAAGGCCCTGAACGCGTTCGCGAGATCGTTCGTGAAGACGCCGGCCTGGAGGCCGAACCGCGAGTCGTTCGCCAGCGCCATGGCATCCCCGAAGTCGGAGAAGCGGGCGAGGACGACCAACGGCGCGAACGCCTCCTCTGAGCAGACCTTCGCGTCGATCGGCACGTCGGAGAGGATCGTTGGCGGGAAGTACGTGCCGTCTGCGCGGCCACCGAGCAGGACCTTCGCGCCGGCCGCGACGGCCTCGTCCACCCACGCCTGCGTGCGCGCTGCCGCCTTCGAATCGACCATCGGGCCGAGGTCGGTCTCCGGGTCGAGCGGGTCGCCGAGCCGCAGCGCGGACGCGGCCGTC
>DASVIK010000035.1:0-6624 GCA_036382135.1 Candidatus Limnocylindrales bacterium
ATTGGCGGCGGTTCACCGGGGAGAGCCGGACGTCGCGGTTCGACGCCCACTGCTCCATCGGATGGACGATCCCATACGTCTTGTTGAACCCCTCGGCCGTCCGCGCCCGGATGTGCGTCCACGTCCGGTGGTGGTCGTAGAACCGGGCGATATCCGAGCCGTGCGGGTCGATCTCGGGCGTCTCGTGGGTCATCCACTCGGCGACCGTCTTCGCGATCCCCGGCCCCTCCTTGATCCAGATCGCGGCCGCCGACCAGAGGCCCTTGACCTCGGGCGTCTCGCCGATGATCGGGTTGCCGTCCGGGGTGAGCGACAGCAGGCCGTTGATGGCGTGCCGGATCCCGACGCGCTCGTCGCCCAGGACCTCGGGCACGAGCTCGAGCGCCTGCTCCATCTGGAGGTCGAAGTCGTCCTGGGTGAACGGCAGCTCGGTGGGCGAGAGCGCCGACGCGGCGATCGACGGGATGTCGTCGGGGTCCATGAGGATCGGCCGGTGGGCATACGAGCCGACCTCGAGGTCGCCGCCGTTCTGGCGCTCGTACATGTTCGTGTCCATGTCGCGCACGATCGGGAAGGCGATCTCGCCGACCGTGTCGGCGAACTGCGGGACCGGCCCGACGCTGATCATCTGGTGGACGGCAGGCGAGAGCGGGATCGACGCTCCGGCCATCGCGGCGATCCGCGGGCTCCACACGCCGCAGGCGACGACGACGGCCTCCGTCTCGATGTCGCCGCGGTCCGTGCGGACCCGGCGCACCCGGCCGTCCGCGACGTCGATGCCGGTCACCTCGGTGTTCGGCGAGACCGTCAGGGCGCCCAGCGCCTGCGCCCGCTCGCGCATGAGCGTACCGGCCCGGAGCGAGTCGACGACCCCGACACCGGGGGTGCTGAAGCCCCCGAGGACGATGCTCTCGTCGAGGTACGGGACGAGCGCCTTGATCTGGGCCGGTGTCACGAGCTCGGCCTCGATGCCCCACGACTTCGAGGACGCCATCCGGCGCTTGAACTCCGCCATCCGCTCGGGCGTCCGGGCGACCTCGATGCCGCCGCTCTGGGTGAAGACCCCGAGCTCCTTGTACTGGCGCACGCTGTCGAGCGTGAAGGCGGTCATCTCCTTGGAGTGGTCGGTGAGGAAGATGAAGTTCGACGCGTGGCCCGTCGAGCCGCCCGGATTGGGCATGGGCCCCTTGTCCAGCAGGACGATGTCCCGCCAGCCCTGCTCGGCGAGGTGGTAGGCCAGGCTGTTGCCCACGATCCCCGCACCGATGACGACGACCCGCGCCCGCTCCGGTAGCCCGCTCATGCCGACCTCATCCTCCTGGCTTGGTACCGGTGCCTCGTGGGAACGCAGCGTGACCCTACTCGACCGGCCGACCGCCTGCAAACCGTCCCATGAGTCGGGCCCGGACCGGCCGGCGAACAGTCTGCTTGACGTCGCGATGGCGACCCGTAATCCTCACCGTCACCCGGATGGCGGCGCGCCTCGTCGCCGGCGGGCAGGACGGTGAGGTTGCCCCGTGCCGACCCCCTGTCGCGAGCTCCGGCTCATCCCGCGCGGGACGATCGCCCGGTCCGTGGGCGGGCCCCGATGAGCGGCGCGGTCGCCCCTCCTGCCTCGGCTTCGGCCGGTCCGGCCGCCGACGGGACCGCCGAGGGCTCCTCCACGATCTCCGTGCGCCACCTCTGGAAGATCTTCGGCCCGGCCGAGCACAAGCTCGCGGCCTCCGGCGACATCGACCTCGACAATCTCGAGCTCCGCGAGCGCTACAACTCGATGGTCGCCGTCCGCGACGTCAGCTTCGAGGTGCGGCCCGGCGAGGTCTTCGTCGTCATGGGCCTGTCGGGCAGCGGCAAGTCGACGCTCGTGCGCTGCCTGACCCGGCTCATCGAACCGACGAAGGGCGAGATCCTCCTCGACGGGGAGGACATCCGGCGCTGCGACACGAAGCGCCTCCGCGAGCTCCGGCGGCGGCGCTTCAGCATGGTCTTCCAGCACTTCGGCCTGCTCCCGCACCGGCGGGTCATCGACAACGTCGCCTTCGGGCTCGAGATCCGGGGCGATCCGGTCAAGCAGCGCCAGGCCCGGGCGCTCGAGATGATCGAGCTCGTGGGGCTCCAGGGGATGGCCTGGAACTACCCGGACCAGCTGTCCGGCGGCCAGCAACAGCGGGTGGGCCTGGCCCGCGCCCTGGCTGTGGATCCGGAGGTCATGTTCTTCGACGAGCCGTTCAGCGCCCTCGACCCGCTCATCCGCCGGGACATGCAGAACGAGGTGATCCGGCTCCACCAGGAAGTCGGGAAGACGATGGTCTTCATCACCCACGACCTGGCCGAGGCGCTCAAGCTCGGCGACCACATCCTCATCATGCGCGAGGGCCGGATCGTCCAGATGGGCCGCCCGGAGGACCTCGTGGGCGCCCCGGCCGACGATTACGTGGCCGATTTCGTCCGCGACGTGCCCAAGGCGCACGTCCTCACCCTGCGCTGGATCATGCGCCAGCCGGGTCCGGCGGACGAGCTCGACGGCCCCGAGTTCCCGGCCCGGACCATCATCCGGTCGGCGCTCCACGTCGCGGCGGCGTCGGCCAAGCCGATCCGGGTGACCGAGGACGGGCGGCTCGTCGGCATCGTCGACCGGTCCCAGATCCTCGAGGCGGTCGCCGGCGCCGACGAGGCCGACGACGCGACCCCGGTGGCGGCACGGTGACAGCCATCGCCGGGGTGCTCACCCGGCAAGTCGAGATCAGCGTCCCCCGGTGGGTCCAGCTCATCGCACTATTCGGGATCGGCGCGGTCCTCTACGTCCTGCTCCAGGGCACGTCCACCCAGCCACATGACGATGGCGCGCCACTGTTCCTCACCCTCAACGGCGTCCGCGACTGGGTCGAGGCGAACCGGACCATCAACCCCGTCTTTGTCTATGTCCTGGGGCCGATCCGGGACGGAATCGACCTCCTCGACCAGGCCGTGACCTTTGCCCTCGCGCAGGTCAGCTGGGTCGGGCTCATGGCCATCGCGGGATCGATCTCGCTCGTCCTCGTCTCCTGGCGGACCGCCCTCCTCGTCACCGGGAGCCTGCTGGCGATCGGGCTGCTCAGCCTGTGGACGGAGACGATCCAGACCCTGGTGCTCATCGTGAACTCGGTCGCCCTCGCGCTCGCCATCGGCATCCCCTTGGGCGTCCTGGCCGGCCGCAACGATCGCTTCCTGCGGGTCGTCACGCCGATCCTCGATGTCATGCAGATCATGCCGACGTTCGCCTACCTGTCCCCGCTCACGCTCATCTTCCTCATCGGCCCGGCGTCGGCCGTCATCGCGACGCTCATCTACGCGATGCCCCCGGCGATCCGCATCACGGCACTCGGGATCCGCGGCGTGCCGGGCGAGACGGTGGAGGCAGCGACATCACTCGGCGCGACGGACAGTCAGGTGCTCCGCAAGGTCCAGCTCCCGATCGCCCGTCGGACGATCGGGCTCGCGGTGAACCAGACGATCATGATGGCCCTCTCGATCATCGTCATCGCCGCGTTGATCAACGCGCCCGGCCTGGGTGAATCGATCATCGTCGCGATCGAGGGCCTCAAGTTCGGGGATGCGGTCGCGGCCGGCGCCGCCATCGTGCTCCTCGCGATGGTGCTCGACCGGATCACCGCCAGCGCGAGCCAGGCCGGGCCTCCGCCCGTGGTCGCGATCGGACCGCTGCGCGTGACTCGCCGCACGGTGCGCATCGTCGGGCTCACGATCGCGGCGATCGGGGTCGTGGGCGGAATGGTGGCGAACGTCGGGCCGGTCTTTCCTCCCGCCTGGCACGTGGGGATCGCCAAGCCGCTCGACGACGGGGTCCGCTGGGTCGAGATCAACCTGGGCTCGGCGACCGATGCCGTGAAGAATGCGGTGTCGTACGCCCTGTTCAATCCGGTCCAGACCGTCCTCACGACGGCGCCGTGGTGGCTCGTCGTCGCGATCATCGCCGGCATCGCGGCGATCGTGACCGGTATCCGGGCGGCGATCGTGGTCGCCGTCGCCCTGGCCCTCATCGTGGCCCTGCAGGTCTGGGAACACGCGATGGAGACCCTGATGATGGTCATGGTCTCGGTCGTCATCACGATGGCGATCGGCGTCGCGCTCGGCGTGTGGGCGGCGCGCAGCCGTCTCGTGTCGGGGATCCTGCGTCCGCTCAACGATGCTGCCCAGACCCTGCCGTCGTTCGTGTACCTGCTTCCCGCTGTGGCGCTGTTCGGGGCGAGTCGGTTCACCGCGATCCTGGCCGCGATCATCTACGCGATACCGGCGGTGGTCAGGCTCGTGGAAGACGGCGTGCGGGGGGTCTCGACAACGGTCATCGAGGCGGCGACGGCGAGCGGTGCCAACCGCATGCAGTTGATCGTCAAGGTCCTGCTGCCGATGGCCCGCCGGTCGCTCCTCGTGGCGGCGAACCAGGGGGTCGTGCTCGTGCTCGCCATGGTCGTTCTCGGCGGGCTCGTGGGGGGGCAGGCCCTCGGCTTCGATGTGGTCGACGGATTCTCGCAGCGCGACTTCTTCGGCCGTGGCATCGCCGCTGCGCTCGGCATCGTTCTGCTCGGCATCGTGCTCGACCGCATCACCCAGGGGGCCGGCGAACGCCGCTCGGTCCGCGGGGTGGTGGGTCGCCTTGGCGTCGGGTTGAACTCGAATCGCGTGACCCGGGAGGCTTGATGACCGCTCGCCATCGATAACGGGCCGCCCCGTCCGGGCGATCGGCCCGAAGCCACGGAATTCCAGGAGGAGGACGCGCGTGATCCACGTAGGGACAAGCACAAGGCGTTTTGCCGCGATCGGCGCGGTACTGGCGATCGTCGTTTCGGCCTGTAGCAGCGCCGCCACGCCGGCGCCCGCCATTCCGGCGACCGCCACTCCGGCGCCCGCCTCGCAGGCCGCCGCCTCGCAGGCGGCGGCCAGCCCCTCGGCGGCCAGCTTGGCGCCATGCGGCACCGTCAACATCGCCGTCAACCCATGGGTGGGTTACCGGGCCGACGCAGCTGTGGTCGGCTACCTGCTCAAGAACCAGCTGGGCTGCACTGTTGTCGACAAGAACCTCGACGAACAACCCTCGTGGCAGGGCTTCCCCACCGGCGAGGTCGATGTCATTCTCGAGAACTGGGGCCATGAAGATCTCGCGGCCAAGTACATCACGACCGACAAGGTGGCCCAGGACGCCGGTCAGACCGGCAACGAGGGGATCATCGGCTGGTACGTCCCGAAGTTCTTCGTTGACGCCAACCCGGACATCCTCACCGCAAAGACGGACCCGACCGTCCTCAACAAGTACGCGGCGCAGTTCAAGACGTCGGAGTCCGGCGACAAGGGTCAGCTCCTCGACGGCGCGACATCGTTCGTGACGAACGACCAGGGCATGATCAACGGCTTCGGGCTCAACTTCAAGGTCGTGTACTCCGGCAGCGAGGCAGCCTCGAACAAGGCGATCCAGTCGGCGATCGACAAGCAGCAGCCGATCATCGCCTACTACTACACGCCGAACTGGTTCAGTGCCAAGGTCGCCCTCGTCCACATCGAGCTCCCGGCCTGGACGACCGGTTGCGACACGAACCCCAAGCTGATCAAGTGCGACTACCCGCCCTATCACCTCAACAAGGTGGTCTCGACGAAGTTCGCGACGAGCGGAAGCCCGGCCTACACCCTCATCTCGAAGTTCAACTGGACGAACGACGACCAGAACCTGGTCGCGTCCTACATCCAGTCCGACAACATGTCCGACGACGATGCCGCGAAGAAGTGGCTCGACGCCAACACCGCCAAGTGGCAGGCCTGGCTGCCATAGCGGCTGCGCCCGGCTGACTCACGAATACACCGCCCGGTCCCATCGGGGCCGGGCGGCGTAACGTTCCCGGCCCTCCGCACGGCGTCTGCGCCGCGTGGCGCGCCGCCCAGCCCCTAACCGACCGCACCGGGTCGTCGTACCCGGCCCGACCTGCTGGGCAAGGTGGCCGGATGCACGTCAGGCCGACCGCGGGCCGATTCTCGTCGACGTCGCATCCCGTCGATGGCCGCTCGCGGCGGGACGCCGTGCACGGATCGAGTGGCCAGCACCTCGCCAACGGCCGTCGGGAACGCGCCAAGGTATCCCGGCGCTTCCGTGGCGTGCACCTGGCCGGATACGTGCCGCCTGCAGTCGCAAGGGACGGCTACTCGTCCGGCCGGCGACGTGGGACGACGGACGCGCGGGCAAGAGCAGAGCCCCGGACCCGAAAGGCCCAGGGCTCGCTGATCGATGAGACGTGAGGAGCCTACGGAGCTGCGACGTACCAGACCTTGTTGACGCCCTGGCCGTTCGTATCGCCGGCGGCCGAATCGCCCTTGAAGTAGTAGAGCGGGGCGCCGTTGTACGTGACCTGGGTCTTGCTGTCGGTGGTCGGGATCGTCCCGATCGTGCCGGTGACGCCGGCCCCCGCGACGGCCTTTTCGCCGTTCTCGAGGGTGAAGAGCGGCCAGTTGGCCGCGCATCCGCCCGTGCACGCGCTCTTGCCGCTGCCGGGCGTGTCGTTCTTGAAGGTGTACAGGGTCATGCCGTTGTCGCCGGTGAGGTACTTCCCGACCGCGGCGGAGCCGGTAGCCACGGCAACCGTG
>DASVIK010000036.1:0-5627 GCA_036382135.1 Candidatus Limnocylindrales bacterium
CTGGGCCCGCGACAGCTGGGCGAGCCCGAGGGCCGCCGCCATGTCCGTCATGTTGTACTTGTACCCGGCGTCCTCGATCTCGTAGGCCCAGGTCCCGGCCGCCGTGTAGCGATTCCAGGCGTGCCGGCTGATCCCGTGCAACGACATGAGCCGGGCCCGGTCGGCCAGGGCGTCGTCATCCGTGACGAACATCCCACCTTCCCCGGTCGTGATCGTCTTGGTGGCGTAGAACGAGAAGGCGCCGATGCGGCCGATTGTCCCGGCGAAACGTCCGCCGAGGGCCGGGATCGGGCTCGGGAACGAATGCGCGGCATCCTCCACGACCGGGATCCCCCGCCGGTCGAGCTCCGCCACGAGCTCGCCGATCGGCATCGGCCGACCCGCGACGTGGACCACGATGACCGCCTTCGTGCGCGGGGTGACCGCCTCGAGGATGAGGCGCGGGCTCGCGTTGAGGTCGGCCGGGTCGATGTCCACGAGGACCGGGACGGCACCGCGATAGACGACGACCTCGGCGCTGGCGGCAAACGTCCAGGTCGGGACGATGACCTCGTCGCCGGGTCCGACGCCGAGCCCCTCGAGCGCGAGATGGAGCGCCGCCGTCGCGGAGTTCAGGGCGACGGCGTGACGCACCCCGACGAACTCGGCGAACTTCGCCTCGAATTCCTTCGTCCGGGGCCCCGTCGTGAGCCAGCCCGAGTCGAGGACGTCGAGGACCGCACGGCGTTCGAGGTCCGTGATCGACGGACGGGCGAAGGGCAGGAAGGCGGTATCCGCGGCGTCCGGAGCCGTGGTCATCCGGACACCGGGCGACAATCGGCGATCACGACCGCACCCGCGAATCCCCCATCGTGCGACAGGCTGAGCGCCAGATCGACGACGCCCGCCTCGGCGGCGAGCTCGGCGGCACGACCCGTGAGCCCCAGGCCGACGCGGCCGGACGGCTCCCTCTGCACCTCGATGGACAGCAGGGAGATGCCCTCCCCGTTCAACGGCAGGACCTTGATGGTCGCCTCCTTGGCGGCGAACCGGGCGGCGAGGCGCTCAGGGTCCATGCCGGTCGCCGTCCGGCAGTCCTGGACCTCGCGCTCGGTATAGACGCGTTTCAGATAGTGTTCACCGTGGGCGGCACGCAACGCCTGCTCGACGGATCCTACGGCAACGAGATCGAATCCCACCCGGATCGGCACGACTTGAGCTTGGAAACGCGTCCGGGACTTGTCAAGCCGGGTCGGATGTGGCCGTTGCCGCGCCCCGCCGCGATGTCGATCCGTACGAGTGGCCGGACCAGGGTAGGAGGAGCGGGTTGGTCAAGGTCGAAATCGATTGGCGTATGCTCCCCGCCGTCGGCGATCCAACCCGACGGACGCATGGAGGCTCACGGACGAGGCGGCTGGCATGAGCGACAAGATCCGACAGATCATCCAGGAGCACGGCCGCCTGCCCGTCGATGTCAAGGGACTCGATGACCATGCGGACCTGTACCAGGCGGGCATGTCCTCGCACGCGAGCGTCAACCTGATGCTTGCGCTCGAGGCGGCGTTCGACGTGGAGTTCCCGGACTCCATGCTCAAGCGGAGCGTGTTCCAGAGCGTCGCCTCGATCGAGGAGGCCCTCCAGGGATTGGGGGCGAACGCAGAATGACGGGGACCGACGTGCGGTTCCACGGGACGACCGCGAGCCTCGCGACCACCGCGAAGGAGCTCTAGGTTGGCCGACTTCCAGCCGGGCACCCCCGAGGAAGCGGCGTTCCTGGCCGAGCTCATCGCGCGCCGCCTCCTCGTCCCCACCGGCGTGCCCGGCGTGTACGGCCGGGGCGAGGACTTCGAACGCGTCCGCGAAGGGTTCGACGCGCTCGTGACCCGGATCGCGGCGCCCGACGGGGCAGAGCGACTGCATTTTCCGCCGCTGCTGCCGCGCCAGCAGCTCGAAGGAAGCGGGTACCTGAAGTCGTTCCCCCACCTGGCCGGCTCGATCTTCGGCTTCGAAGGCTCCGAGAAGGACGCCATCGAGCAGGAGGAGCGGGCCGTCCGGCACGAGGACTGGAGCGAGCACCAGGTCATGACCGACCTCGTGCTCCTGCCGGCCGCGTGCTATCCGGTCTATCCGGCGATCGCGCAACGCGGCGCGCTCCCGGCCGGCGGCATCACGATCGACCCAGGCGCGGCGTACGTGTTCCGGCACGAGCCATCGGGCGATCCGGCCCGCCTCCAGATGTTCCACCAGCGCGAGATGGTGCGCTTCGGCGAGCCCGATACGGTCGCCGAGTGGCGGGACGCGTGGCGCGATCGCGCCCTGAAGATCTTCCGCCGGGTGGGCCTGGAGCCCCAGAAAGAAGTGGCGACAGACCCGTTCTTCGGCCGCGCCGGCCGGATGCTCGCAGCGAATCAGCGTGCCCAGGAGCTCAAGTTCGAGGTGCTCATCCCGATCGCGAGCCCGGGTCCGACGGCCGTCGCCTCCTTCAACTACCACCAGGACCACTTCACGCACACCTTCGGCATCGCGATGGCCGACGGTGGAGTCGCCCACACGGCCTGCCTGGGCTTCGGGCTCGAGCGGATCACCCTCGGGCTCTTCCACGCCCATGGCTTCGACATCGCGGCGTGGCCGGCCAAGGTCACCCGAGAGCTGTGGCCGTGAGCACCTCGACGGCCGACGTCCGGGACGACGCCATGAGCTCGCTCGAACGCGCCGTTCGCTGACCCAGGGCTGCCCGCCGTGCCCCCATCGCGTGTCCGAGTCGAGCGTCCGTGAGCGCGCGCGTCCCCAGCCGGGCCGTGTACCTCGACCTCGCCCCGGATGCGGTGTTCGGGGTCTTCCACGATCGGGCCCCCGGATCGCGATCCGAGACCGGGGTCCTCATCTGCCCGCCGTGGGGCTGGGACGAGGTCACCGCGTACCGCAGTCTCCGGGACTGGGCCGAGCTCCTCGCCGAGGCCGGGCATCCCGCGCTGCGGATCGACCTTCCGGGCACGGGCGACAGTGCGGGCGCGGCCGGCGACCCTGAGCGCCTCGCGGGGTGGAGCGCCGCGGTCGTGGCGGGTGTGGCCTGGCTGCGCGCGACGGCCGGTTGCGCCCGCGTCGCGGTCATCGGTCTCGGCCTGGGGGGCCTGGCGGTCGGCAAGGCCATCGCCGAGGGCGCAGACATCGACGATCTCGTCCTGTGGGCGACGCCGACGTCCGGCCGCACGTACCTGCGCGAGGCCCGCGCGTTCGCCTCGCTCCAGACGTCGCGGTACTCCCTGGGCGGCGAGCCAGAACCGCAGATGCTCCCCGACGGTTGGCTGGAGATCGGCGGGTTCGTGCTCTCCGCCGAGACGATCGAGGACCTCGGATCGCTGTCGCTGACCAGCCTCGAGCTCGGCCGGCTGCGGCGGGTCCTGCTCCTGGAGCGCGACGGGATCGCGGTCGACGCGAAGCTCCAGAAGCACCTGGAGGAGGCCGGGGTCGACGTGACTGTGGCCCCCGGACCGGGCTGGGGCGCGATGTGCTTCCACCCTGAGCGATACGCATCGCCCGTGGCGGTCTTCGAACGGGTGGGCGCGTGGCTCGACGCCGCGCCGGCACCGGCCGGATCGCCGGCCGCTCAGGCGGGATCGACCGTAGCGCGCGCGCAGAAGTCGCTCGACGAGACCGAGTTCGACGTCGATGGGAGGCGAGTCCGGGAGACGGCGCTGGTCATCGATCTCCCGATCGGCCGGATCACGGGTGTCCTCGCCGAACCCGTCGAACGGTCGCCGTCACCCCTGGGTGCCGTCTTCCTGAACGCCGGTGCGGTCCGCCGGATCGGCCCGAACCGGATGTGGGTCGAGGCGGCCCGACGGTGGGCCGCCAGGGGGATCCCCTCGATCCGGCTCGACCTCGAGGGCATCGGCGATTCCGATGGCGACCCCAACCGCTGGGGCTACGACAAGGAGTTCTACACGGAACGCACCGGCGACCAGGTCCGGGCGGCCGTCGATGTCCTCGAGCTCCGGGCAGGCGTGCATCGCATCATGCTGGTCGGCCTGTGTTCGGGCGCCTACTGGGGCTTTCACCAGGCGGAGCGGGACGAGCGCGTCACGTCGGCCGTCCTGCTCAACGCGCGGCAGTTGATCTGGGACCCGGAGCTCGAAGCGCGCCGCGCCGCCCGGAAGGTCGAAGGCATGCTCAGGCCGAGCACCTGGGGCCGGATCCTGCGCGGCGAGGTCGCGCCGGCCGCGGCGTGGGCCGTCGCGTCGGCGCTCGGGAAGCGCGTCGGTCGAGCCGCGATCCGCGCGCCTCGGCGCCTCCTCCGCGCGGCCACGGCCGGTCGCGCCGTCGACCCGATGGACACCACCCTCGACCGCCTGCAGGCCAAGCACACCCGGGTCGTCATCGCGTTCTCGGGGGACGAGCCGATGGCGGCCGAACTACGCGCGGACGGGCTGTTCAGGCGCCTGGACCGCTGGCCCAACGTGGCGCATCGCGAACTGCCGGGGCTCGACCACACCTTCCGACCGATCGTCGCCCAGGCCGCCGTCCAGGACCTCCTCGACGAAGAGCTCGAGGCAGAGCTTGGGCGGGTCGTGGAACCGTCCGGCCGGGGCAGCCAGGCGCCGACCGGGCGCCACGTGGAGCTCCACGGCGGATGACGCGCAGGACCGCACCTCGGCATCGGCGGCGACGTGGACACTAAGCGCGCATTCGATGTCGTCGTGGGCTCCGTCGGCCTGCTCGCGGCCGCGCCGATCATCGCCGGCGTGGCCGTTGCGATGCGGCTCTCGGCGGACCGCGGGCCGATCTTCCATCGCGCCCGGCGCATGGGCGAAGGGGGCCGGGTCATCGTCGTGCTCAAGATCCGGACGATGACCGAGGGCTCCGGCGGCTCGAAGCTGACGGCGTCGGACGATCATCGGGTGACCCGCATCGGGCGGATCCTCCGCCGCTACCGGATCGACGAGCTGCCGCAGCTGGTCAACGTCCTCCGCGGGGAGATGTCAATGGTCGGCCCTCGCCCGGAGGACCCCGCGTTCGTGGACCTCCACGACCCGCTCCACCGGAAGGTCTTCACGGCCAAGCCGGGCATCACCCGGCTCGCGCAGCTCCACTACCACGACGAGGCGGCCCTGCTCCAGGGCGCCGATGCCGAGCGGCTGTACCGGACGGAGGTCCTGCCGGCCAAGCTCCGCCTCGATGCGGAGTACCTCGATCGCCGATCCGTGTGGCTCGACATCCGGATCCTGGGCCGGACCGTCGGGGCCGTGCTGGGCCGGCCGTCGGCCCGCGCGCGCCCCTGAGGATCGTGGCCGGGCGGTCAGCGCTCGGCTGTCACGCCGGGCCGCTGCCCTCGAGCCCGAACAGGACGAGCCACCCGATCAGCGCGCCGATCACGAGCCCGGTCAGGTTGTCGGAGACATCCGAGCTCTGACATGCCCGGTCGAGCCAGGTGACGACGAGCTGGGTCCCCTCGATCGCGAATGGCAGCGCCGCCGCGCCGACCGCGAGCAGGATCCGGTACCGCGACCGGCTCGCCATCCCGATCGCCGCCCCGAGCGGGATGTAGAGGAAGACGTTCAGCGCCGGGTCGCCGAACCGGATGAGCTGGCCGAGCGGGGCCAGGCCGATGCGCGAGAGGTCGCAGATCCCGCTGCCCGTGGTGCCGAAGG
>DASVIK010000037.1:0-5638 GCA_036382135.1 Candidatus Limnocylindrales bacterium
GCACCGACGCTCAAGATCGACTCCGTCTCGGAGGCGCCCGGCATCACGTCGACTACCAGCGGACCGACGGCCAAGAGCGGCGACCGATCGGCCGGGTCGGGCGCGAAGATCACCTTCGTCCACGCCGGGTATGAGAAGAAGCTCTCGATCTTCGTGGGTGTCGACAAGAAGTCGGGCAAGGCGTCCCTGTCGATCGTCCTGACCGGGCGCGACAAGCTCAAGCTCGACGGAACGCTCGCGGCCCTGGTCGGGCCGCGGACCTGGTCCGCTCACCTGTGCGACGGCACGGCGGTCAGCGTGAAGTATCACGTCGCCGCTGACGGGACCGTCGTCTTCGACAGCACGACCGGCGCACCGGCGACCGAGAAGAAGTTCAAGTCGGGCTTTGCGACCCGGTTCACCGGCACCAACGTCGGCGTCTTCGTCGGCCTCAAGAAGGCCGCCGACGGGAGCTACAAGCTCCTCGTCTTCGGGATGTCGGGCAACTGCGACAAGCACAATTCCGGTCACAGCGGCCAGGGCGACGGACACCAGAAGCATCACCACGGCCACGGCTGGTGGGATTCCTTCGGGTTCGGCGGCAATCCGTGGGCCAAGCACGGCTGATCTCGCGGCCCGTGCCATCGCGGCCGGGGTGAACCTGAAGCTGATGCGACGACTCCGCCGATCCGGCGGAGTCGTCCTCGTGTCACTCACCCTGGTCGCGGCGGTCGCGGCCGCAGGTTGTGGCGGGCCCGCCGTCGGGAGTCCCGCCGACTCGACCGGAAGCGCGTCCGGCGCGCCGGCCGACACGTCCATCGGAGGCTCGTCCGGCGGGCCGTCGGTCGACGGCACTGCCCGTCTGACGGCGGCCTTCAAGACCATGGCCGCGGGCTACCGATTCGACACGACCGTGACGATCGCGAGCCAGGTCGCGACGCATGCGGCCGGCCGCTGGCTCGGCGGCCGCAGCGAGTTCGTCGTGGAGTCCGGCGGCACGTCCCTGACCTATCGCTCGATCCCACCCCGGTCGTGGGTCTTCCAGGACGGCGCGAACTGGGTCGAGCTCGCGGACAAGGCACCGAGCGGCGACCCGCTCGAGCCCCTTCGCCATCCGTCGGCGGTGACGGTCGTCTCGGACGACGCCAACACCCTCGTGCTCCAGGCCACCTACCCCGCGAAGACGCTCGGGGTCAGCGGGAGCACCTCCGTGTCGGTCCAGATCTCGATCTCGACGGATGGGCGGACGACCGCGACCTACACGGTCAACACGACCGCCGGAGCCGCGATGACCGTCACGGTCCTCGTCGCCGGCAAGGGTCTCGCTCCGATCACGGTGCCCTCGCCCACGAGCTGATCCGGGCGACGGTTCGGCGCCGGCACGGGTCTCGCTCCGATCACGGCGCGCCCGTGCCGCCGGCCGAACCCGACGATCCCGCGCCGGCCGAAGGGGCCATGTGGCATGGCTGGCGTGCATCTGGCCGGCTTGGCCATGAGATACGGCCACGTTCTCGCCACGGGCGCTCGAGGCCGAGTCGACGGCCGCTGCTGCCCGGATCCGCTCGCCCATCGGACTCCAGCCGTGCTCGGCATGAAGTCGGCGGCGGTCGCCCCTGTGCGTTCTGAAGACGTCGAGGTGGCCGCGTGGTTCGCCGGCGTGCATCTGGCCGCGATCGTGGCCGATTCCGGCCACCCGTCGCCCTGCCGCGCATCCGGACGCGTCGATCGCCACCCGGCCCCACATCTATGTAAGGAGTCTTGACAAAGGGTCGTACCATCGCTTTGTCCAGTCGTTGAACAAAGACGAGGGCGCGCCAACGTGAGCAGGATCGTGGCCGACCGGTCCGGGAAAGCGACCCATCAGGAGACGCGCGCTCACAACGAGCGGCTCGTCCTTGGCACGATCTACGACCGTGGGCCGATCAGCCGCGCCGAGGTCGCGCGAACGACCGGCCTGACCCGGACGACGGTGTCGGACCTCGTGGCCGGCCTCATGCGGGACGGGCTGACCCACGAGATGGGCCGTGGCCCCTCGACCGGCGGCAAGGCGCCGATCCTCCTGGAGGTCACCGACGACGCGCGCCATCTCGTCGGCCTGGACCTCGGCGAGAAGGTCTTCCGCGGCGCCATCGTCGACCTGCGCGGCGAGATCGTCGAGGCGTTCTCGGTGCCCGTGGAGGATCGCGACGGCCAGGAGGCCCTGGAGCGGGTGTTCGCCCTCGTCGAGCGCCTCCTCGCCACGGCGACCCGGCCCATCCTCGGCATCGGCATCGGGACGGCCGGCCTCATCGACACGCCGCTTGGGACCGTTCTCGAGGCGGTCAACCTCGACTGGCGCGACGTGCCGCTCGGCGACCTCGTCCGCGAGCGCACGAGCCTCCCGGTCTACGTCGTCAACGACTCACAGGCGACGGCCCTCGCCGAGCACGTCTTCGGTGGTCCGCGTACGTCCAACCTGCTCGTGGTCAAGGTGGGCCAGGGCGTCGGTGCCGGCATCGTCATCGACGGCCACCTCTTCCAGGGCGACGGCTTCGGCGCCGGCGAGATCGGCCACACGACGGTCCGGCCCGCTGGGCTCGCCTGCCGCTGCGGCCGGCGGGGCTGCCTCGAGACCGTGGTCAGCAGCCGGGCGATCCTCGGCCGGCTCGCCGAGGCGGGCTGGCACGGGTCCCTGGCCGACGCACAGCGAGCCCTGGCCGAGGGGGACCCGACGGTCGCCGAGGTCGTGGTGGCCGCGGGCCGAGAGCTCGGCGTCGCCGTCGCCTGGCTCATCGGTGCCCTGAACGTCCACCGGGTCGTCCTCGTCGGCAGCGTGGCCGGCTTTGGCGAGCCCTGGCTGGCGGCCGTGCGCGAGGAGGCGACGCGGAGCGCGCTGCCGCTCCTCTCGCGGGACACGGTGGTGGAGATCGGACGCCTGCACGACGACGGCGTGGTGCTCGGCGCCTCGGCCCTGCTCATGACGCAGGAGCTCGGCCTCAGCCTGGCCGGTCTCGCGGCGGGCCGGCACACCGTCGAGGCGGCCCCGTGACGAGCCGCGCCCGATCCGGGGCAGGCCGGGCCGGGACGGCACGGACCGGGACGGCGGTCGTCGCCGGCGTCGACGTCGGCGGCACGAAGGTCGCGGTCATCCTCGTCGCGGCCGACGGGACGACCCTCGCCCGTGCGGTCCGCCCGATGCGGACGCGATCGGCGCCGGATGGGATCGAGCCGATCGTGAACACGATCCGGGCCGCCCTGGCCGCGGCCGGGACGGCGGTCGGCGACCTCGTGGCCATCGGCGTCGGGGTCCCCGGGCGGGTCGAGCCCGACGGCGTCGTGCGCCTGGCCGCGAACCTCGGCTGGCACGACATCCCCCTCGCCGCACGCCTCTCGGCGGAGTTCGGCGTCCCGTGCGCGGTCGGCAACGACGTCCGCGCGGCGGCTTCGGGACTGCTCGACCACGAGGTCGCGGGCGGGATCCGCAACCTGGCCTATGTCGCGGTCGGTACGGGGATCGGGGCCGGGCTCGTCCTGGACGGCCGCCTCCGCCTCGGCTCGCGGGGCATGGCCGGGGAGATCGGCCACGTCGTCGTCGAGCCGGCGGGCGTGACCTGCTCGTGCGGCCAGCGCGGCTGCCTCGAGACGGTCGCCTCGGGCCCGGCCATCGCCCGCCGGGCGGCAGAGGCGATCGCCGCCGGCGGATCGTCGGTGCTCGCCGGTGTCGAGCCGCTCAGCGCCAAGGCAGTCTACGAGGCGGCCGGGGCGGGCGACCCGCTCGCGTGCGCCATCGTCGAGGAGGTCGGTCGGGCCCTCGCCCGGGCGATCGTCGGGCTCGTCCTCACCTGCGACCTCGAGCTCGTGCTGCTCGGCGGCGGGGTGGCCGGGGCCGGCAGCGTCTTCCTCGACCCGATCCTGAACCACCTGGCCGAGCTGCGTGCCGGCTCACCTTTCGTGGCCGAGATGATCCCGGCCGGCACCGTCCGCTCGCTCCCCCCGGTCTTCGATGCGGTCGCCTGGGGCGGAGTCGCCCTGGCCCGCACCGTCGCAGGAACCAGCGCGGCCCCCGGTCCCGGGGCGGCCGGTCCCATCTCCCTGTAAGGCACCAAGGATGGAGGTGGTCGCACGCGCGTCGAAGGCCTGAGGAGGAGGCCCGCCCACGAGTGCGGGCGCCTTCGTGCATGTCCTGATCCGATCCAACCATGCATCGACTTGAGAGAGGAGAACCAACCGTGCAGATGAAGCGACTGTTCGCCCTCGCGGTGACCGCGATGCTCAGCATCTCGGCCTGCGCGAGCTCGGCGACCCCATCACCATCGCCGGTCACGGCGGCACCGCCGACGACCGCCCCGGCCTCGGCTTCGGCCGCGGCAAGCGCCAGTGCCAGCCCCGCCGCGAGCGCGACCGAGGCACCCCTCCAGGCGGATCCGGCCGAGGCCGTGATCAAGGGCGTCGAAGCGAATGCCGAGATCACCTTCTGGACGTTCTACCTGTCACCCACGTTCGACAGCTACATCAAGGACACGATCGCCCGCTTCCAGGCGACGTATCCGGGCGTCACGGTCCACTGGGAGGACCACCAGGGCACCTTCCAGGACGACCTGAAGGCGGCCTTCGCGGCCGGCAAGGCGCCCGATGTCATCAACCTGTCGGTCAGCGAAGGCTGGGTCTCGGACTACGCGTCCAAGAACCTCCTGCTCGCACTCGACGACAAGGTCCCGGCGGACGTCCAGAGCACGTACTTCCCCGGCCTCTGGAAGGAACAGCTCATCGGCGGCAAGAACTACCAGTTCCCGTGGTACCAGGGCATCAACGTCGACCTGATCAACAAGGCGATGTTCGACAAGGCCGGCATCGCGGTGTCCGACTTCCCCAAGACCATCGACGGGCTGCCCCAGATCTGCCAGACCCTGAAGGACAAGGCGAAGACGGTCTGCGACATCCGCCTGACCGTCAACGACCTCCTTGCCCAGATGGTCTATGAGGGCAACGTCAAGCCGATCAGCGACGACGGCAAGAAGTTCACGTTCGACTCACCCGACGCCGTCAAGTGGCTGACCATGTACCGCGACATGGTCAAGGCCGGCACTGTCGACAACGGGATCCTGACCACGACCGACGATCGCGTCGGCCTGCTCCTGTTCTCGTCCGGCCAGGCCCCGTTCTACGCGAGCGGCCTCAACCTGATCCGCGACGTCAAGGCCAACAACTCCCAGCTCTATGGCAACCTGGCCGTCGCGCCGGCTCCGGTCGGAGCCTCCGGCGTCGTCGGCAAGGGCCTGATGAGCATCTCGGTCAAGGCCGACACGAAGTTCCCGAATGCCTCCATCGCCCTCGCCCAGTACTTCACGAATGCGCGGAGCATGGTCGCGTTCGCCAAGCTCGTGTCCGTCTATCCGTCCGTCATCAAGTCGTACGACGACCCGTTCTTCTCCGCGAGCGCCACGGCGATCGAGGACAGCGCACGGGGAACCGCGAAGGATGTCGTCTCGCATTACGCGGACATCGTCCCGAGCCTCCCGACGGGCGTCGTCAAGGCGGACGTCAACGACATCGTCCTGAAGGCCGTGGAGGATGCATTGTTCAACAATGCCGACCCCCAGAAGGCCCTCTCCGACGCCGTCGTGGCGGCCAACAAGCTGATCAAGTAAGCCCGAGGAGTCGCCCCCGCCCCCTCCCGGAC
>DASVIK010000038.1:0-2651 GCA_036382135.1 Candidatus Limnocylindrales bacterium
CGGCGACCAGATCTACGCCGACGACACCTCGCCCGAGATGCAGTCGTTCATCCGGACGCGTCGGAACATCCGACGGGGACCCAGGACCCAGGTCGCCGACTTCGAGGAGTACACGCGGCTCTACTACGAGACGTGGGGCGAACCGACGATCCGCTGGCTCCTCTCGACGATGCCGAGCTCGATGATCTTCGACGATCACGACGTGCGCGACGACTGGAACACCTCCCAGGCGTGGCGGCTCGACATGCAGAAGACCGACTGGTGGGAGGAGCGGATCACGGGCGCCCTCATGTCGTACTGGATCTACCAGCACCTGGGCAACCTGTCGCCGGCGGGCCTGGCGGCCGACGAGATGTACGAGACCGTCCGGCGCCTGCCCGACGCGGAAGCGGCCTTGCGGACCTTCGCCCAGGCCGCAGATCGGGAGGCCGATGGCGCCAAGGGGACGATGTGGTCGTACCGGCGGGACTTCGGGCCGGTCCGGCTCCTGGTCATCGATTCGCGATGCGGTCGGGTCCTCGCTGACGGTCACCGGTCGATGCTCAGCGACGCCGAGTTCGAATGGGTCGAGCGCCAGGTCGAGGGCGGCGGCTTCGAGCACCTCGTCGTGGCCACCTCGATGCCGTGGCTCCTGCCTCGGGCCCTCCACGACATCGAGTCGTGGAACGAGGCGCTGTGCGCGGGATCGCGCGGGCGTGTGCTGGCGCGGATGGGTGAGTGGATCCGACGTGCCGTCGACCTCGAGCACTGGGCCGCTTTCCGGCAGTCGTTCGACCGGCTCGCCGCCCTGTTCGCGCGGGTCGGACGAGGCGAGCACGGGGCGCCGCCGCCCGCGACCATCTGCGTCGTGTCCGGTGATGTCCACCACAGCTACATCTCCGAGGCCGACTACGAGCCGCCGCTCGCGTCGCGCGTGTTCCAGATCACCTGCTCGCCCATCCACAACACGATCCCGCTCCCGATGCGCGTGGTGTTCCATATGGGCTGGAGCAATAGCGTCGAGCGCGTCGTCCGGTTCCTCGACCGATTGACGCGGGTCCCGCCGCTGCCCATCCACTGGCACCACCCCTCCGGGCCCCACTTCGGCAACATGCTGGCGCTGCTCGTCCTCGATGGTCGGACGGCGCGAATCCGCCTTGAGCGGTCCGTCCGGGTGGAGGCATCGCAGGATCGAGAAGCCGGCGCGGACCTCGCTCTGAGCGAGGACCTCGGCCTGACCGAGTCGCCCCGGGTCACCGCCTAGGATCCCTGACGCCCGTCGCGGGGCGGGGAGTCGTGAGCCCCGTGGGAGTCGGGCCCGGGTTGGTGGGCCCAGGCGCCCTCTCTCGTCAGCCAGGCGTACAGGCCCAACACGCCGAAGCCGCCCAGGAGACCTGCCAGGACGTCGGTCGGATAGTGCGCGCTCAGGGCCAGACGGGCGACCCCGACGAGCACGACGTCGATCGCCACTGCGATCACGACGATGAGCCGGAGCACCACGGGTCGCGAGGTCCGCCAGATCCGCAGGGCGACGAACCCCAGGATCGTCAACGCCTCCAGCACGTGGCCCGACGGGTAGCTGAACACGACGCCCGGGATCCCGTCGGCCGTGCCCGCCTCCGGCCGAGGTCGGCTCACCAGCTGCTTGACGCCTTCACTTCCGGCGGTCACGGCGGCGAGCATGATGAGCACGAGCAGCGCTTCGCGTCGCCGCTTCGTGAAGAAGAGCCAGAGCACGAACCCCAGCCCGATGACGATCAGCGGGATGTTCGCCGACTCCGATATCGCCTTCCACACGAGCGGGTTGCCATCCCAGCTGTGCGCGAGCGTGAGCAACGGCTGATCGAACGCGAAGACGACGCCGCCGGCCACGGCCAGCGTGAGCAGCACGAAGCCGATGAGGCCTCCCAGCCCGACGAGGAGCCAGGCGGCGTTCGCGTGTCCCGTCCGCGCGTGATCGCCCGCGCCTGCGGCGGCCGGTCGGTCCGGTATGCCGGTCACCGGCATGGACGCTCCTCGTTCACGTGTCATGGTCGGTCACAGTGGCAGACCTTCCGGTCGCACGACGATATCGACAGCGAACGTGGCGTTGCAGTCACGCTACGAACGCCTCGTTGGCGCGCTGCGGTGCGGCCGCCGCTTCCGGCTCACCGGCGGTCGGATCGCGGTCGGCTGCGCCGATGCCTGCCTCGGACTCGTGGCCGGGAAATGCGGTCCCGGGCGCCGACCCGGCGAGGAGGTCGCGCTCGATCTGCAGGCGCATCCGGTAGAGGATGTCCCATTCGTCGTTCGGGACCTCGAGGTCCAGCAGCATCGCATCGATCGCCTTGAACGCGGCCCGCGCCCCGGCATCGACCGTCCGGCCGTCCGGGCCGCCGGCCCGTGCCAGGTGCCCGAGTCGGTCCTCGAGCTCCTGCGCCTCGGCGCTGGTGGTCAGGTGCGCGGAGGTCGTCGCCAGGCGGCTCACGATCGCGGCGCGCGCCCGCGTCCGGTCCCGGGTGGAGCCGGAGATGGCGATGTCCGACGGATAGACGCCGATCCTCAGGCTCGGCCCGATCAAGTCCATCAGGCGATCCGGCCGGAGCTTGCGGACGTTCCCACCGGCCACGCGGGTGATGAGCCAGGCCGGCAGGGTGAGCACCCAGGGGGCGTCCTCCGCGGTCGTCGGAAGG
>DASVIK010000039.1:0-2981 GCA_036382135.1 Candidatus Limnocylindrales bacterium
GGGGATGATGCTCGAGCGCGCCCGCCGGTCGGACGAGGCGATCGAGCGGCTGGAGCGGTCGCTCGTCGTCGCCCTGGAGCTCGGCGACCTGAAGTCCGAGTTCGTCCGGATGCACCTGGGAACGACCCTGACCCGCGCCGGCTATCCCGGTCGAGCCCGGCCGCACCTCGAGCGCTCGCTGGAGATCGCGCACCAGATGGGCGATCGGTACCTCGAATCCGTCGCGGCCTGGGCGGCCGCGGAGATGGAGGACGCGCTGGGCAACTATGCGGCGGCGGCGGAGATGCGCCGACGCGAGCTGGCGCTGCTTGCGTCGATCGGCGGGAATCCGCACAACGAGGCGTTCTCGCACGCGCACCTCGCACATCTGGCCCGACTCACCGGCGACGGTGCCGAGGCCGAATCCGAGGCCGCCGCGGCGCGGCGCCTTGCGGCCGCATCGCCGCATGCCGGTTACGCCGCCCGGATCGAGGAGGCGCTGACGGTCGAGCGTTGGGCAGACCTGGAGACCGGCTGAGCGGGGGAACCAACAACGCGGGAACGGCCGGGGAACGGCATCCCGCCGAGACTCGCGCATCGTGAGGGAGCGGCGGCCCTCGGCCCGCCGCAGAAGGAGTTGGCCATGATCCTCGTCGTCGGCTCCACCGGTTCGCTCGGTGGCCAGATCACCCGGGGCCTGCTCGCGCAGGACCGCCCGGCTCGAATCCTCGTCCGGCCCGGTTCGAACCATGCGCCGCTCGTGGAGGCCGGGGCGACGCCCGTCTTCGGCGACCTGAAGGACCGCGCGTCGCTGGACGTGGCGTGTCGCGGCATCGACACGGTGATCACGACGGCGCTGTCGCTCGGGCGCGGTATCGACGACACGATCGAGAACGTGGACCGGGACGGCAACCGGAACCTCGTCCTCGCCGCCGCCGAGGCGGGGGTCAGGCATTTCGTCTTCACGTCCGCGCTCGGCGCGTCGCCGGACAATCCCAACCCGTTCATGGCCGCGAAGGCAGCCACCGAGGCGGCACTCGGCGTGTCCGGCCTGACCTGGACGATCCTGGCGCCGAACGCGTTCATGGACGTGTGGCTGGCTGCAGTCGTCGCCGGGCCCGCGCTCGCTGGCCGCGAGGTCGTCTACGTCGGCTCGGGGGCGCGACGCCACTCGTTCGTCCACAGCCGGGACGTCGCCGCGTTCGCGCTGGCGGCGCTCGACAATCCCGCGGCGTCCAACCGCTACCTCCCCATCGGCGGTCCGGAGCCGATCTCGATCCGCGACGCGGTCGGCGTCTTCGAGCGGGTCACGGGCCGATCCATCCCCCATCGCGGCGTGAACCCGGGGGACGAGGTGCCCGGCCTGCCGCCGTTCATGGCCCAGATGCTCGCCGGGCAGGACTCGTTCGATTCGCCGATGGAGATGGCCGACACGGCGGCGGAGTTCGGCGTCCGGCTCACGTCGGTCGAGGAGTGGGCAGCCGCGCTCATGCCGGTCGCGGTCGGCTGAGGAACGCTCCGGGAACGCACAGGGAGCCAACCTCTCGAGCGAAGCGGGATGGCACCGACGCGCGGCCCATCGCCCAGCAGTCCACGGCGACCGACCCGATGCAGCAGTCGTTCACCGGCCTGATGCGCTGCTGCGCGAATGGCGATCCGATCGATATGCGGGCGGCACTCCGGGACTTCCCGGTCGCGCTCACCGCAGTCGACATGTACGCGGAGACCGGCGCGCGGGCGATGGCAGTGCCCGCCTGACCCGGGCAGGGGGCGGGCGTCCCGATGCGAAGCGCGCGCCACAGGGTCTCGGAAGCACGGAACCCCGGCCGATCTGGCCGGCGTTCCATCCTGAAGTGGAGAGCGCGACTCGGGCCGCGGCGGCGAGGCGGGGCCGAACAGCCACGCCTCCTGCCTCAACGCGCGGTTTCCGCCCTGGCTTCGGTTGGGCCTGTCGAGCGCCGGACCATGAGCTCCACGGGAAGGTCCAGCTCATCGCGCACCGGTTCGGGAGCAGGCGCCGCCGCTCGGCCCGCCACGGCACCCGACGCGCCCGGAGCGTCGAGCAGCAGCCGAGCGGCCGCATAGCCCTTGAGGCGGAGCGACTGGTGCACGGTCGTGAGCGAGGGACGGCTGTGGGCGGCGGCGGCGATGTCGTCGAATCCGACCACGGAGAGCTGGTGCGGGACGTCGACCCGCAGCTCCCGCGCAGCAGCGAGCACGCCGAGGGCAAGGCGGTCGCTCATCGCGAGGATCGCGGTCACCGGCGCGGGGTCCCCGAGGAGTTGGCGCGCGGCCTGCTCCCCGAGGTCGGCGTTGCTGTGGGCGCATTCGTAGATCTGCACGTCGTCGGCCAACACACCGGCCCCGCCGAGCACCGCCAGGTAGCCCTCCAGCCGGCGAGTTGAGACGTCGTACGTGGACTCGGAGACCCGGCCGGCGATCCCGGGGCCCGTGTACCCGTCGGGCTTGAACGGCAGGGCGACGATGCCGAAGCGCCGATGCCCCAGCTGGACGAGGTGTTCGGCCGCCATCCGGGCACCCGCCCGGTCGTCCACGCGAACCGTCGGGACCCCGGCCATCCTGGGCTCGTCGACGATGACGACCGGGGCGCCCCGGACCAGCAGCTGGGCGAGCACAGGGACGTCGCGCGGCAGCGAGTAGGCGATGAACCCGTCGACCGCGACGTCGATGATGTCCCTCGGGTCGCGCGCCCGGATGGCGCCGGGGATGATGAGGAGCCCCAGGCGCCGCTCCTCGCACGCGTCCGCGATCCCGCGGATGAGCTCGTTCGTCGCGGGATCGTCGAGCGCATAGGGGAGCGACTCGGGCAGGACCAGGCCCAGCGCTCCGGCCCGGCCGGTCCGGAGCATGCGGGCGACCGGGTCCGGGCCGGCGTATCCGGCCGCGCGCGCCGCCTCGAGCACCCGGTCGCGGAGGTCGGGCGAGAGCTGGTCCGGGCGGCTGAACGCGTTGGAGATGGTTGTCTTGGAGACGCCCAGGGA
>DASVIK010000040.1:0-2221 GCA_036382135.1 Candidatus Limnocylindrales bacterium
CCCGCTCCTCGGCCCCAACGGCGCGACTGCCGTCTACGGGCCGCAAAAAGGCGCGACCGCCGACGATCGGGAACTCCTCGAACTGGCGCTCGAGACCTTCGCCGACGCCTTGGAGGCCGCGACGGGCCGCCGCGAGCGGAACACACCAGGGGCGGGTGCCGCAGGCGGTGTCGGCTTCGGATTGCTGTGCCTCCGCGACCGGTTCCGGTCCCTGTCTCTCGAGCCCGGCGTGGATCTGGTCATGGCCGCGACGGGCTTCGACGCCAAGCTCGCCGAGGCCGACCTCGTCATCACCGGCGAGGGCCGCATCGACGCCCAGACAGCCTTCGGCAAGACAGCACTGGGGGTCGCGCGGCGCGCCGAGGCGGCGGGCGTGCGATGCATCGCGGTCGGCGGCGGCGTCGAACCCGAGGGGATCGCGGCCCTCGCTCCGCTCGGTGCCGAGGTCGTGCCTGTCCACGAGTCCCCCATCCCGGTCGCCGAGGCCATGGCTCTCGGCGCCGCTCCGCTCGTCGCCTGTGGCGAGCGGCTGGCGAGGCCTCTCCCATGACCGCATCGACCAAGCCGCGCCCACGGCGTCGCGCGCGTCGCTTCTCGGACCCGGGCCGGACCTGGGCGAAGGGCCTCGAGCGTCGCCGGCCCGGGTTGGTGGCGTTCGTCCTGGAAACGCTGGCCGAGCGCTACGGCCGGCCCATCTGGGAGCGCCGGCTTGACCCGACCAGCGAGCTCATCCTCACGATCCTCACCCAGAACAGCGCCGACATCAACGCCGAGCGGGCGTTCGAGAGCCTCCGTGCCGCGTTCCCGTCGGGCGGCGACGTCCAGGTGCACGCCCCGGGTCCGGGCTGGGGCGGTGGCGGCCTCGCGCCCGGCGCCGCGCCGGATTGGGCGGCCGTGGAGACCGCGCCACTCCCCGAACTCATCGAGGCGATCCGGCCGGGCGGCCTCGCGGTCTCCAAGTCGCCCCGGATCCAGAACGCTCTGCGGCTCATCCGCGAGGAGCGGGGCAGTCACTCGCTCGAGTTCCTCGCCGACATGTCGCCACTGGAGGCGCGCGACTGGCTCACCCGGATCGACGGGATCGGCAAGAAGACCGCCTCGGTCCTGCTCATGTTCAGCTTCGGCATGCCCCTCATGCCGGTCGACCGGCACGTCGAGCGGGTCAGCAAGCGGATCGGCCTCATCCCGTCGAAGGCGACCGCCGACGACGCGCACGACCTGTTCCTGGCCCTCCTCGCCCCGGAGCAGGCCCACGAGGCCCACGTGAACCTCATCCAGCACGGCCGGGTCGTGTGCCACGCGCGTCGCCCGGACTGCGCCCACTGCCCGGTCGCCCCGCGCTGCCGCTACCTGGATCCGCGGGCTCCCTGAGCGGTGCGGCAGGCCCCCGGGCGCCGAGCCCGGCTCGGGGATGGTCTTGGCCAGCTCCCGGATCGTTTTCGCACCATCTACCACCCCCGGTAGTGCTATCTACGTCCGCGCCGTCCCGGCGGCCCGTCGCGCCACTCGTCCACGCACGACACCGACCGCCTCGGCTGACTCGTGATGCCCCACGGGGCATGAGCCCGAGCTTTGCACTACCCCCGGTAGTAGACGCCACGAAACGGAGCCCGCCGGGCGCCGAGCCCCGTTCACAGCGCGAGTACGCCACGAAACGGAGTCCGCACGCGCCGAGCCCCGTCCCCGGCGCTAAGGGCCACGAAACGGGACCCTTCCCGAGCAGCGGGACCTCCCCCGGCGCCGAGGCCCGTCCGCAGGGGCAGACGCGACCAGGAACGGGCCGGCCCTCGGAGCGGCCACGCAGCGCTCCCTATACTCGGGCCATGTTGAGCGCCGGACCGACGAGCCGGGGTGCGGGTCCGCCACGGATCCTCATCGTGGACGACGACCCCAACCTCCTCGTCGTCCTCGCCGAGCAGCTGCGCGACGACGGCTACCTCGTGACGACCGCGCGCGACGGCATGGAGGCCCTGCGCCGGCTCGAGGAAGGCTGGCCCGACCTCATCATCGTGGACATGATGATGCCGCGGATGGACGGCCTGAGCCTGGCCCGCGTGATCAAGGCGCGGGCCGACCTGCCGATCATCGTCCTCTCGGCGATCGACGCCGGCGACAGCAAGGCGGACCTGCTCGACGAGGTCGCCGAGGACTACGTCACGAAGCCCTACCACTACCCGGAGCTCCGGGCGCGGATCGCCCGCGTCCTCCGGCGGCTCGGCGA
>DASVIK010000041.1:0-10366 GCA_036382135.1 Candidatus Limnocylindrales bacterium
GGCCGGATCGGGCTTCGCGGTGGCCCATAGAGTCCCCCGGCGCGATCCTGGCCACGATCCCGGGCCCCGGAGTCGATAACGGTCTCCGGGTGCACGTCTGGCCAGCCGGGCGGCCGTGGGGGAGTGGCGGCGCTGGGACCCGGCAGCCCGCGGTGGCCGAGCGATCCGGCCAGATGCACGCCCACGAGTCACGCGGCCGGCCGCGCCGACCTCCCGGGCGCTCCGCGCGGCAACGGACCGGGGGACCCGTGCTCGCGGCCGCACGCCCGACCACCGTCGAGGCCCGCGAATGCCCGATTCGACCCCGCGACCGCAGGTCGAGGCGGCCCGAGGTCGTCGTGGCGAGAATCTGGCCAGGTTCCGGACCGCGAGCCGCGAGCGGCGAGCCGCGGACCCTAGCCGCCGCCTCCGAGTGGGCCGCCACGCACGGCCTGAGCGCGGGTTGAGCACGGACGACGGCCGCCGAGCGTTTGACCGCGCACGTTCGGCGCTTTATCCTGTCGCTTCCGCGCCCGGATCGCTGGGCATATCGCCGCGTCCCCGGCACCGCTCGGCGCACGGCCCGCTCCGAGCCCGGCACAACCGCCAGCACACAGCACGACACTCACCGCGCGACCGACCCGGCCGCCAACACCGAGGACCCATGTACGCAGTCATCGAGACCGGCAGCAAGCAATATCGCGTCGAGGTCGGCACGCAGCTCGAGGTCGAGCTCCTCGACGTCGAGCCGGGCCAGACCATCACCCTCGATCGCGTGCTCCTCGTGGCCGACGGCGAGACCTCGGCCATCGGCCGGCCCATCGTCGATGGGGCCAAGGTCACAGCCGAAGTCCTGCGCCGAGAGCGGGGCGTCAAGACCATCTCGTTCAAGTACCGCCCCAAGGCTCGCCGCCGCGTCAAGAAGGGCCATCGCCAGGAGCTGACGATCCTGCGCGTCGAGGACATCGTGCTCGGCGGCAAGAGCGCCGCCGCCGAGGTCCGGGCCGCGGAGCTGGCTGCCAAGACCGAGCGCGAACGCCTCGAGGAGGCCGCCGCGCGCCAGGCCGCCGAGGATGCGGCCCTCGCCGCGAAGCTCGCCAAGGCGGCCGCGCCCAAGGAAGACGCGGAGGCCAGCAAGGCGAAGGGCGGGGCGTCGAAGAAGGCCACGGCCGCGGCGACCAAGGCCGCCGATGCCAAGGCCGAGTCGAAGCCTGGCAAGGCCACCGCCAAGGCCACCGCCAAGGCCCCCGCCGCGAAGACCGCGGCCAGGGCCGAGACGGCCAAGCCCGACAAGAGCGCCAAGTCGAGCGCGGCCGCGAAGAAGGCCCCGCCCACCAAGAAGGACAAGTAGCCCGATGGCCCACAAGAAAGCCGGTTCGAGCTCCAAGAACGGCCGCGACAGCGTCGGCCAGCGACTCGGCGTCAAGCGCGGGGACGGCCAGCTCGTGACGTCGGGCTCGATCATCGTCCGCCAGCGCGGGATGACCTTCCTGGCCGGCAGCGGGACCGGGCTCGGGCACGACTACACGGTGTTCGCGACCGTCGACGGCCACGTCAAGTTCGAGCACGCCACCAGGAACAAGAAGCGGATCCGGGTCCTCCCGGTCGCGGTCGTCGCGGCGGCCGCCGCCGAGAAGGCCGCTCCCGCCAAGCCCAAGGCCGCTGCGAAGCCGCGACCGAAGGCCGCGAGCGCTGCGAGCGCTGCACCAAACGCGACGGCCTAGCGCCGTCAGTCACTCAACCCGGCGCCGGCAACGGCCGACGCCATACCGATCGACCACCGGCGGGCCAGACCCGTACGGACGGCGGCGGAGGAGATCCTCGTGAAGACCGGCATCCATCCCAAGTACCACGACGCGACGGCCAAGTGCGGCTCGTGCGGCTCGACGTTCACCGTCGGCTCCACCCGCGAAGAGCTGCGCGTCGACGTCTGCAACCAGTGCCACCCGTTCTTCACGGGCAAGCAGACGATCATCGACACGGCCGGTCAGGTCGAGCGCTTCCAGAAGCGCCTCGAGCGGTCGATCCGGGCCTGACACGCGGCCGCGACCCGTCCCCGTCCGGCGCGGCTTCGGCCCGCCGGGACGTGGCGGCCGGCGCGGGCTGGCACCGCCTGACGGCGCTCCACGGCGGTCTCGCTCGGCTCGCCGGGTAGACTTCCCGCCATGCCCACCTTCACCTACGGCGGCCAGGCCCTCATCGAGGGCGTGATGATGCGCGGCCGCGATGCGATCGCCGTCGCCCTGCGCCATCCCGACGGCCGGATCGTCACGGCCACCGAGCGCCTCGACTCCGGCTTCCACGGCAATCGCGCCTCGCGCTGGCCGCTGATCCGCGGGCTCGTCGTCCTGTACGAGACGCTCATCGTGGGGACGCGCTGGCTCGTCCGGAGTGCCTCGCTCTCGGCGGCGGAAGAGGGCGTGGAGCTCGGCCGCGGCGCGATCGCGATCATGCTCATCCTCACGCTGGGCGTGGCGATCGGCGTGTTCTTCCTCGTGCCGCTGCTCCTCGCGACCGCGGCCGCCGGCAGCAACCAGAACGGACTCGTCCAGCACCTCATCGAGGGGCTGATCCGGGTCGGGTTGTTCGTCGGCTACCTGCTGCTCATCGCCCGGGCGCCCGACGTGCGGCGCGTCTTCCAGTACCACGGCGCCGAGCACATGTCGATCCACGCGCTCGAGGCCGGCGACGCCCTCATCGTCGCCAACGTCCGCAAGTACCCAACCGCCCACCAGCGCTGCGGCACCGAGTTCCTCGTGATCGTCGTCGCGCTGAGCATCATCGCCTTCAGCCTCGTGGGCCGGCAGGAACCCGTCGTGATGATCGGCAGCCGGGTCGTGCTCATCCCCGTCATCGCGGCCGTTGGTTACGAGATCCTCCGCTGGGGTGCCCGCCATCGCCGCAACCCACTGGTCCACGCGATCCTCATGCCCGGCATCTGGGTCCAGAAGATCACGACCCGCCAGCCCACCGACGACATGATCGAAGTCGCGATCGTATCGCTCGAGGAAGCCCTCCTCGCCGACGGCGAGACGGTTCCCGAGGGGAGTGCCGACTTCGCGCGCTCGCCGCTGGATCCGCCGGTCGTGCCGGACGTGGCGGCCGCGTCCGAGGCTCCGGATGTGGCGGCCCCCGCGCCAACCGAGGGATCGGCCGCAGCCGCAGCCGCGGCCGCCGTCATCAGGCCCGCCCCCGATGAGGCGGCCGGCCGGCCGTGAGCGGGCTCGACGACAAGCTCGAGGGGCTTGCTCGTCAATACGACGAAGTCCAGGCCGAACTCGCGAAGCCCGAGACGAGCACCGATCCGAACGCCATCCGCCGCCTGGGGCGCGAGCTGTCGCGGATGGAGCCCGCCGTCGAGGCGTACCGCCGCCTCCAGGAGATCCGCCGCCAGCTCGTCGGGGCGCACCAGATGCGCGAGGGTGAGCTCGACGAGGATCTGCGGGTCATGGCCCAGGACGAGATCGAGCGGCTCACCGCCGAGGAGGAACGCGAGCTCGCCGAGCTGACCGTGCTCCTCCTGCCGCGCGACCCGAACGACGAGCGGAACGTGATCATGGAGATCCGGGCCGGCGCCGGTGGCGACGAGGCGGCCCTGTTCGCGGCCGAGCTGCTCCGGATGTACCTGCGCTACGCGGGCAGCCACCGCTACAAGGTGGAGACGATGAACCTCAACGAGACCGGCATCGGTGGGGTCAAGGAGGCGATCGTCCGGATCGCCGGCGACGGGGCGTACAGCCGGCTCAAGTTCGAGGGCGGCGTCCATCGCGTGCAGCGCGTCCCCGACACCGAGTCGGCCGGGCGCATCCACACCTCGACCGCCACGGTCATCGTCATGCCCGAGGCCGAAGAGGTCGAGATCGAGATCGACGAGGAGAAGGACCTCCGGATCGAAGTCAAGCGCTCGTCCGGGCCCGGGGGCCAGAGCGTCAACACGACCGATTCGGCCGTCCGCATCACCCACCTGCCCACGGGCCTGGTCGTCGAGATGCAGGACGAGCGGAGCCAGCTGAAGAACAAGTCCAAGGCGATGGCCGTCCTCCGCTCCCGGTTGTACGAGCGCAAGCTGAACGAGGAGCGCGAGGCGAGCTCGGCGGCCCGGCGGAGCATGGTCGGGGCGGGCGACCGATCCGAGAAGGTCCGGACCTACAACTACCCGCAGGACCGGGTGACCGACCATCGCATCGGGATGGACCTCTCCAACCTGCCGGGCGTGCTCGAGGGCAACCTCGACAAGCTCATCGACGCGCTCATCACGACCGACCAGGCCGACCGTCTCGGCAATCTCGCCGACGACGGCGACGGCTGACGCCGGGCCCGGGAAGCGACCAAGCGGATGGCCACGATCGGGGAGCTCCTCCGGGACGGCGTCGAGCGCCTGCGCGAGAGCGGGTCGGAGACGCCGCGACTCGACGCCGAGCTGCTGCTCGCCCGGGCGATCGGCACGGACCGGTCGGGCGTCCTCGCGTACCCGGAGGCACGGGTCGGCGATGGCCAGCAGGCCACGTTCGAGGCGGCGCTCGAGCGACGGATCGCCGGCGAGCCCGTCGCCTACATCCGCGGGTTCAAGGAGTTCTACGGCCTCGCCTTTTCGGCCGACGCCCGGGCACTCATCCCCCGACCGGAGACCGAGCTCATCGTCGAGCTCGCCGAGCGCGAAGTGATGGACCGCCTGACGATCGCGCCGCGGCCGGCCGGCGGGCAGCCCCTGCGGGTCGCCGACGTCGGCACGGGCGGTGGCACGATCGCGGTCGCACTCGCGGCCGCGCTGCGCAAGCGCCGGGTGGGCGGCGACGTCGAGATCCTCGCGACCGATATCTCGCCGGACGCGCTCCAGCTGGCGCGCGAGAACGCGGTCGGCCATGGGGTCGCCGATCGGTTGCGGTTCGTCGAGGCCGACCTGCTGCCGCCGGTCGTCTCGTTCCCGTTCGACCTGCTCCTCGCGAACCTGCCGTACATCCCGTCGGCCGAAGTCGACACGCTCCCGATCGCCGCCTCGTTCGAGCCGCGCATCGCGCTCGACGGCGGTGCGGACGGGCTCGACGCGATCCGCCGCCTGATCGAGCGGCTGCCGGACGTGACCGCGACCGGCGCGACGATGCTCCTCGAGATCGGCGCGGACCAGGGCGATGCGGTCGAGGCGTTCGTGGCCGAGAAGCTGCCCGGGTGGACGTGCTCGGTGGCGCGCGATCTCGCCGGCCGGCCGCGCGTGGCGCGCATCGACCGGGCGCCCGAGCGCCAACAGCCCGCTCGTGCCTGATCGCCGTTCCCGGGCAGAGGCCCGGCCCGATGCGCGCTTCCCGATCCGGCTCGTCGCCCTGGACCTCGACGGGACGCTCATCGAGGACGATGGGCCGATCCGCGAGCGCACCCGGCGCGCGGTCGCGGCCACGGTCGCCCTCGGCGTGCCCGTGATCATCGCCACCGGTCGGATGCCGACGAGCGTCCGGCCGTTCGTCGAGGCGCTCGGCCTCCGGACCCCGATCATCGGCTACCAGGGTGGGCTCGTCCGTGAGGTCCCGGCGGAGGGCCGCCGGCTCGGTCGGATGCTCTTCCATCGCGCCATGGCGGCGGACGTCGCCCGGGCGGCCATCGAGTGGTGCGACGCGAACGGATTTCGCCCCCACATCAACCACCTCGAGCGGTTCATCGTGGGCATCGACGACCCGAACGTGGAGGACTACTCGAAGTTCCTGGGTGCGCGCGCGGAGATCGTCCCGGACGTGGCGCGCTGGGTCCGCCACCCGGTCACGAAGGTCATCGCGGTCGCGGAGGCCGGGCGGCCCGAGGCCTTCCTCGAGGGCGTCCGCGAGCTCTTCGCGGGCCGCGCCGAGGTCACCGTGAGCCATCCCCAGTTCATCGAGTTCCTCGCCCCCGGCGTCTCGAAGGGCCGTGCCGTCCGCTGGTTCGCCCGGCGATCGGGCGTCGCGATGGACCAGGTCCTCGCCATCGGCGACCAGCACAACGACACGAGCATGCTCGCCGTCGCCGGGCACGGCGTCGCGATGCCGAGCGCGCCCGAGGACGTCCGGGCCGCCGCGCGCTACGTCGCGCCGCCGGTCGAGGACGAGGGCGCGGCGCAGATGCTCGAGGAGCTCGTCCTGGCAGGGGTCGACGCGCCACGGAACGCCGAGCGGTTCCTGATCGCCGGGGAGCGGCATGCCGACGGGGAGCGGCCCGCGCCATGACGGCCACGCGCCTCCCCGACGATGTGCACGGGCGCAGGGCCGCCATCGACGTCCTCCGCGGCGGCGGCCTCGTCGGCCTGCCCACCGACACCGTGTACGGCATCGCCGTCGCACTGTCGACGCCCGACGGGGTCGATCGGCTCTTCGCCGCCAAGCAGCGCCCGCCCGAGAAGGCGATCAGCGTGCTCGTCGACGGCCTCGACCAGCTCGCGGCGCTCGTGCGCATCCCGCGCGCCGCGGTGATCCTGGGTCGCGTCGGATGGCCCGGCGGGCTGACGCTCGTGCTGCCCCTCCGGCCGGAAGTCGTGGGAGCATTGCTGCCGGCGTCGCTGACCGCCGGCACGGCGACGCTCGGCGTCCGCGTGCCGGCCCATCCGTGCCCGCGCGCCCTCGCTCGCGAGCTCGGGCCGCTGCCGACGACGTCCGCCAACCGCTCCGGTGAACCGGACGCGCTCGAGGCCGACGCGGTCGCGCGCGAGCTCGGTCCGACGCTCGATCTCATCCTCGACGGCGGCCGAACCAGGGGGAGTGTCGCGTCCACGGTCGTGGACTGCGCCACGGACGACGGCCGGCCGCGGCTCCTCCGCTCGGGCGCGATCCCGCCGGCGATCCTGGCGGCCGCGCTGGATGCCGTGGGCGTCGCCCACGAGATCGCCACCGACGTGCCATCGGGAGCCTGAGCCCCAGGGCTGGGCGCCCGGTGGAGGGGTCGACCTCAGGCCCCACGCACGCGCCGGGGCCGGGGGGCTCCACGGTGATGCCCGTCAGGGCATCACGATCGCGGAGCCACCGCCGGCGCGCCAGCCGACAAACCCCTTGCGGTCCGGCGCACGGGCCGATATCGTGGACGTACGGACGTCCGTACGTCCGTATGTCGTGGCCGGTCTTGAGCGAGGGTGAACATGCCGCGGATCGTGCTCGTCGGTGCCGGAAGCGTCGAGTTCACCCGGAACCTGCTCGGCGACATGCTGACCAGCCCGGCGCTGCGGACGGCGGAGATCGTCCTGCACGACATCGACCCCGACCGCCTGGCGACCGGCGAGCGGATGGCCCGCTGGACCGCCTCCGCCCTGAACGCCGAGCCCACCATCTCGGCCCACCTCGACCGGCGTGCGGCCCTCGCCGGCGCGGACTTCGTCGTCAATACGATCCAGGTAGGCGGCGCGCGGGCGACCCAGCTCGACTTCGACGTGCCGGCCCGGTTCGGGTTGCGCTACACGATCGCCGACACGATCGGCGTCGGCGGCGTCTTCCGGGCCCTGCGGACGGTCCCGGTCGTGCTCGGCATCGTTCGCGACATGGAGGACATCTGCCCGGACGCCTGGTTCCTCAACTACACGAACCCGATGGCGACCGTGATGCGGAGCGTCGCCCAGGCCAGCTCCATCAAGGCGATCGGCCTGTGCCACTCCGTGTACTGGACGGTCGATTCCATCGCCGGCTACCTCGGGATTCCGGCCGCCGAGATCGACGCGGAATCGGCCGGCGTCAACCACCTCGCCTTCATCCTGCGTCTCGAGCATCAGGGCCGCGACCTGTACCCGGCGCTGCGGCAGTTCGTCGAAGAGCGCCGCATCCCGGACGGCGACCTCGTCCGGGGCGAGCTCTGCCGCCGCCTCGGCTACTACCCCACGGAGGCCTCCGAGCAGGCCGCCGAGTACAACCCATGGTTCATCGGCAAGCGCGACTCGAGCGGCGACACCGTCGAACGCTTCCACGTGGCGATCGGCGAGTACCTCAGCCGCGTCGCCGGCAACCTGGCCGAATACGCCGAGACGAAGCGCCGGCTCGACGCCGGCGAGGCCTTCGAGATCGAGCGCAGCGGCGAGTACGCGGCAACGATCGCGGAGGCGATCTCGACCGGAACCCCGGCCCGGATCGTCGGGAACGTCATGAATCGCGACGCACTCATCTCCAACCTGGATCCGGGCGCCTGCGTGGAGGTCCCCTGCGCCGTCGACGGCGAGGGCGTCCACCCGCAGTCGATGGGCGCGCTCCCCGACCAGCTCGCGGCGTACATCCGGGGGGCCGTCGACATGCAGGCCCTCACGGTGCGGGCCGCCCTGGACCATGACCCCGTCGCGATCCGGCATGCGGTCATGACCGATCCGATCGTCCAGAGCCACCTCACCCTCGACGACACCTGGCGTCTGACCGACGCGATGATCGAGGCGGAATCCGAATGGCTGCCGACCTGGCTCGGCGGCACGGCAAGCGACTGATCCAGGAGGAGGAGCAGACATGACACGCAGCCGGACCGGCCCGCTCGGCGGCCTGAGCCGCCGATTCACCGTCGTCGTCGCCACGGTCGCGATCCTTGCGACCGCCTGCGGCGGCTCGGCGACCCCCAGCCCCAGCGCGAGCGCCAGCCCGCCGCCATCCGCGGCCACCTCGACCTCCGCCGCGCCTTCCGCCTCCGCCACGCCCGCTCCCTCGGACGCCGGCTACACGGGCCCGGACGCGACGATCACATACTCGATCTGGGGCGACCCCTCCGAGCTGAAGAACCAGCAGGCGATCGTCGACGCCTTCCACGTGGCGAACCCGAAGATCACCGTCAAGGTGACCGTGTCCGACTGGAACACCTACTGGGACAAGCTCCAGACGGGCATCGCCGGTGGCGATGCGCCGGACGTCTTCGCGATGGACGGCCCGCTCTTCCCGGACTACCAGTCACGGGACGTGCTGCTCGACCTCAAGCCGTACATCGACAAGTCCGGCTACGACCTCACCCAGCTCGCCGACCAGGCCGTCGCCGACTTCACCACGCCCGGCGGACAGTTCGGACTGCCGCGCGACCTCAACGTCATCGCCCTCTTCTATAACAAGAAGATGTTCGACGCGGCCAAGCTCCCGTATCCGGACGACACGTGGGATTGGGCCAAGCTCGTCGATGTCGGCAAGCAGCTCACCCTGAAGGGCGCGGGCGGCAAGGTCAGCCAGTGGGGCTTCTACACCGAGACGAGCGACATGGAGAACTACTGGTCGTCCCTCGTCTGGCAGAACGGCGGCGACATCATCTCGGCCGATCACAAGACCAGCCTCGTCGGCAGCGACCAGGCCGTGGGCGGGATGCAGTTCCTGCAGGACCTCATCTACAAGGACAAGATCATGGACATCCCGAACGCGGACAAGGGCGACGAGTTCGAGCAGGGGCTGGCCGCGATGGAGGCGGACGGCTCCTGGCTCGTCGCGACCCACCTTGCCGCCGGCATCGACTTCGGGATCGCCCCGCTGCCCAAGGGACCGGCCGGCAGGTTCACCTCGATCAACCCGACCGGCGCGGTCGTGTTCAAGGGGACCAAGAACCCGGACGCGGCATGGGAGTTCGTGAAGTACCTCGCCAGCCCGGCGGCCCAGACCAAGCTCATGGAGCTCAAGGCCTCGCTGCCGGCCAACAAGGCCGTGCTCGCCGGGCCGTTCGCGACGTCCTTCCCCGGGGCCAATGTCCTCGCCGAGGCCATCACGTACGCCCACATCAAGCCCGCGTTCAAGGGCTTCAACGACTGGACGACCGCGCTCCAGACCGAGCTCGACGCGAACGTCTACAACGCGAACAACGAGACGGCCCGAAAGGCGATCGACAACGTGCTGGCCAAGCTCGACAGCATCCTCGCCAGCCAGTGACCCGCGTTAGACCGACCCTCACCGGCCGATGACCAGCCTCCGGCGCCCCGCCTCCCGGCCGCGAAGCCCGCTGGCCGGCGAGGCGCGCTGGGCCCTGCTCTTCCTCGCCCCGACGCTGATCGGTCTGGCCGTCCTCTCGGCCGGGCCGATCATCGCCACGCTCGGGATCAGCCTGACCAAGTGGGACCTGCTCACGGCGCCGTCCTTCGTCGGGCCGAACAACTACACCTCGCTCCTGGGCGATGACCGGTTCCTCAAGGCGCTCCGGAACACGTTCTTCTATACCGCCACCTCCGTGCCGATCGGGCTCACCATCGCGCTCGGGCTCGCGCTCGCGCTCAACCAGCGGATCCGCGGCATCGCCTGGATCCGGACGGCGTACTTCCTGCCCGTCGTCACCTCGACGATCGCCATCGCCCTGGTCTGGCAGTGGATCTACAGCCCCGACCAGGGCCTGCTCAACCAGGCCCTCGACCTGGTCGGGATCCCCGCCCAGAACTGGCTCAACGACCCGACGCTCGCGATGCCGGCCATCGTTGGGATGTCCATCTGGCAGGGCCTGGGCGTCAACG
>DASVIK010000042.1:0-1619 GCA_036382135.1 Candidatus Limnocylindrales bacterium
GCCTCGGCCAGCGCTTCGCCCATGAAGAGCTCGTAGTTCATGGCCGGATCATGGGGCCTTCCGCCGCTCCCTGACGGCCCTGGCCAGCACCGACATGTCCTCCGAACCATGCCCGCCGGCGAGAAGCTCGTCTTCGATGGCCGCGATCATGGCAGCCAGCGGCAGCTCCGCACCAAGCGTCTCCGCGAGCTGGAGCGCGATGCCCAGATCCTTGCGGTGGAGCGCGAGCTTGAAGCCCAGGGGGTAACGGTCCTCGACCATGTTCTGCGAACGGTTGGTGAGCGCCCAGCTCTGGGCCGAGCCGCCGGACAGCGCCGCGACCAGGCGAGACGGGTCGAGCCCGGCCTCGAGACCGAGGACGAGACCCTCGGCGAGGCCGAGGTAGGTGCCCGCCAGGATGACCTGGTTCACGGCCTTGGCCGCCTGCCCTGAGCCCGAAGGGCCCATGTGGGTGATCGTCCTGCCCATCGCCGCGAGGACGGGCATCGCGCGGGCGACGTCCGCGTCCGAGCCACCCACGAAGATCGTGAGCGTCCCGAGGCGGGCGCCTTCGGACCCGCCGGAAACCGGCGCATCCACAAGCCCGATGCCACCGCCGGCGAGCCGGCGGTCGAACTCCTGGGTGGCCGTCGGCGAGATGGTCGAGCAATCGATGACCAGGCTGCCGGAAGCCAGACCCAGGGCGAGGCCGTCCGAGCCGAAGAGGACACCCTCGACATCGGGCGTGTCGGAGACGCACGTGACGACGACATCCGATCGCGAACCGACGTCGGCGGGCGAACCGACCTCGATCGCTCCCGCGCCGGTCAGTTCCCCGGCGCGGCCCGACGTTCGATTCCAAACGGTCAGCTCGGCTCCGGCGGACAGAATGTTGCGGGCCATCGAGAGGCCCATCGTTCCGAGGCCGACGAATCCAATGCGTTCCACAGACCTGCTCCTCGATGCGTTCGCGGGCCCGTGTCCGCCGCGACTCGGACCCAGAATACCGGGGCGACGCCCGCGGCCCGGCCCGGCGCCCACGCCACTCGCTTCGGCGCATCACAATACGCAGTCGTGATCCCGCTCCCACGCCTCGACCACAGCCGCCTCGTCGCCCGCCACCGGGGGTCGCTCGCGGTTGCCTTCGTACTCTTCGCATCGGCGGTCGTGGCCGCTCCGGCATCGCCCCAGTCCTCGTCCGACGCGCCCAGCAGCACACCGGCCGCGATCGCCTCGGTTCGGCCTGCGCCCTCTCCGCTGCCCTCGCCGATCGCTCCCGCCGAGACCGCCAGACCAGGCTACGACGCCATCGGCCGGTCGCTCGCGATCATGGCCGCCGGCGAGACGCCTTTCCAGGCTCCGTCACCGACGCCGCCGTGCACGGGCACCTGCACGACCGTCCCGATCCCCGAGCTCGGGGCCACGCCCAACCCCGCCACGGCGGCCGCCTTCCGTCTCCACGTCCCGATCCTCGAGTATCACCGCGTCAAACCCTTCAACGGCGAAGGCGGCTACTCGCGGGGTCTCATCACGCCGCCGCCGGTCTTCGACGCGCAGATGACCGCACTGGCGGCCGCGGGCTGGAAGACGATCACGATGGGCGAACTCGGCGACGACCTCCGGTTCGGCATCGTCCCGCC
>DASVIK010000043.1:0-5242 GCA_036382135.1 Candidatus Limnocylindrales bacterium
GACGCTGTCGAGGAGACGCTGGTGGTAGGCCTCCGGGCGGCGGCGCATGACCGCGGCCAGGGCGTGGCGGACCGCCCGGATGTCCCACGAGCCGATCCCGGCGCCCTCGACCGTGTCGATGACCACGGTCTGGCCGGGCGAGGTGACGAGGATCTCGTCGAGGCCGTCCAGGTCCGTGTCGGCCAGCACGATCCCGTCGACCGCCTCGCCGCCGGCCCGGGCGGCGGCGTCGGCCGCATCCTCGGCCGCGATCAGGTGCTCGTACGTGGCGAGACGCATGTGGGCGATGTAGATCCCGCCGAACACGCCGTGCCAGTAGCAGTCGTTGCTCTGGCCCTGCATCAGCTCGCGCAGGGCGGCGTCGTGGCCGGGTCCGGTCGGCATCCGGGCGACCTTGGCGGAGGCGCGCAGCATCTGCTTGTGGAGGTCGTTGATCTCGCGGTACTTGACCTGGAAGTTGCGCCAGAACCCGCCTCGCAGCCAGCGGACCTCGGGCCGGCCGTCGGCCTGGGCGGCGGCGACCGTGCGCTCGAAGGCCAGGCCTTCGTCCGGTGGCAGGGCCCATTCGCCCATTTCGGCATACGACGACGTGGGCACGTAGACCCGACCGAGCGGCGGCTCGCGCTCGATCCACTCGCTCGGCGTCACGAGCTCGATCCAGTCGGCGTTCTGGGTCAGGGCGTCGAAGAAGCGGTCGACCCAGCCGTTCTCGCCCCAGCAGTGCTCGAACGTGCCCGGCCACGCTCCGAATTTCTCGCCGTCGTCGCCCATGACCGCGAGGAGATGGCGATCCGGCGAGGCGTGCTCGCGCAGGTAGCCGATCACGTCCTCGACCGCCCCGAACGGGATCCGGTAGCGCAGGTTCTTGTCGGACCCGAAGACCGTGAGCAGGCGCCCCTGGTCGTCGGTGGTGTACGAGCCCCACAGGTCGGACTCGTCGATCGAGGCGGCGCGGAAGTGGGCGTCGTCGAGGATCGTCCAGCGATATCCGCCATCGACCAGGGCCACCGGCAGGTCCGGCTCCCAGACCCGCTCGGCGAGCCAGGCGCCGGTCGGGCGGCGACCGCCGATGCGCTCGATGGCGTCGCCCATGAGCCGGAGCTGGGCGAGCCGGTCGGCCTCGGGCAGGGAGGCCAGGACCGGCTCGTAGTAGCCTCCGCCGAGGAGCTCGACCCGGCCGGCCACGACGAGGCCGTGAAGCCGGGCGAGGAACTCCGGGCGCTCGGCGGCCAGCCAGTCGAGGAGGGGGCCGGTGTAGTGGAGGGCGACGCGGATGCGGGGATGGCGCTCGAGGGCGGCCACCAGGGGCTCGTAGGAGTGGCGATAGACGTCGTCGATCACCCAGCCGAAATTGCCGACGGGCTGATGGTTGTGCAGCGCCAGGGCCAGGGAGATCCGTCCCCGCATGGTCGACTCCGCAGGAGGGGTTTTCAGGATTGACGGCCGACGGCCGACCTGCTAGCGTCCGGTAAACCGGTTTGCTAAACCGATTTATCTCGCCCAATCATACAGGCCGCGAGCAGCGTAGACCACCAGTCCCGGGTCTCGCCCGCTCGACCCGATGCGGCCGCGGTGGAGGAGCTGCGACAGCGTGGTGCAGGTGATCCGTCGGCCGACCATCGCCGACGTGGCGGAAGCGGCAGGCGTGTCCAAGACGGCCGTGTCGTTCGCCTTCAACCGGCCCGACCGGCTGGCGACCGATACCGCGGTGCGGATCCGGGCCGTGGCCGAGACGCTGGGCTATCGGCCCCACCCGGTCGCGCGGATGCTCACCCAGGGCCGGAGCCGATCGATCGGCATCCTGACCCCGCAGGCCCTCTCGGTGGTCTTCGAGAACCCGTACTTCGGCACCTTCACGGCGGGGGTGGCCGCCGCGGCTGAGGCGGCGGGGTACGCACTGCATTTCATCTCGCCGCTGCATGGCTCGCTGGCCGGCGCCGTCAATCGCGCGACCGTCGACGGGGTCGTGGCGGTCGGCCTGTCGGCCCATCACCCGGAAGTCGAGCAGATCCGGCGGGCCGGCCTGCCGATGGTGCTGGTGGACTCGACCGCCCTGCCCAGCCAGCCGGCCATCGAGGTGGACGACGAGGGCGGCGCCCGGGCCGCCGCCGAGCACCTCATCGGGCTCGGTCATCGGCGGTTCGTCGTCCTGGCCATCGAGCCGCCGGACCGGTCGGACGTCGACGATCCGGACGGGGTCCCGGCCCGGCGCCTGCGGGGCTACCTGGCGGCCCTCGCCGCCGCGGGAATCGACCTGCCTCACGAGGCGATCCTCACGTCGCTTTCGACGATCCCGGGCGGGGCCGCCTCGTTCGCCGAGACCTGGGACGCCGGCCAGCGGCCCACGGCCGTGCTGGCCATGAGCGACGCGATCGCGGTCGGCGCGATGCGCGCGGCACGGGAGCGCGGCCTGGCGGTGCCGGCCGACCTGAGCGTCGTCGGGTTCGACGACGTCGAGCTGGCCTATTTCGCCGATCCGGCACTCACCACGATCCACCAGCCCATCGCCCGGAAGGGCGAACAGGCCGTCGAGCTGTTGCTCGCGATCCTGGACGGCAGGGACGGACCCGACGATCACGAGATCCTGGCGACCCGTCTGGTCGTGCGCGCGTCCACCGGACCCGTGCCCGACGCGGTGCGCCGCACCACTGAAGGAGGTGCCTCAGGCCGATCGTAGGTTGGACGCTGCGGCGCGCAGCGTCACCACACAGCGAAGACCGGCGCCGGCAGGGATCGACTTCCGATCCGACGGCATGTCGAGATCTCGCACGGAGGAGGAACGCGACAGATGTCCAATCGATCACGCTTCGGCGGCTTGCTCGCGACCATCGCGATCGCCGCGACGGCCTGTTCCGGCGGCGCCACTGCGGCCCCGGCCAGCCAGGGCGCGGCCAGCCAGGCCGGGACGGCCCTGACCGGCTCACTGACCGTCTGGGAGTCGTACGGCTCCGGCGCCGGCACCGAGCCGGACGCCTTCAAGGCGATCGTCGCCTCGGTGAAGGCGGCCAACCCCGGCCTTACCGTCAACGTCCAGGACGTCAAGTTCGACGACCTGTTCAAGAACTTCGAGCTCGATGCCGCCAGCGGCGGCGGGCCCGACCTGTTCATCGCCCCGAATGACAGCCTGGGCAAGGAAGCCCGGGCCAAGCTGTTCCTGCCGCTCGACGACAAGCTTGCCGGCAAGCTCGGCAACGACTCACAGATCTCCATCGACGGGTCCAAGGTCGATGGCAAGCTGTACATGGTCCCCGAATCGCTCAAGGCCGTCGCCATGTTCTACGACGGTGCGACGGTGACGAAGGTCCCGACCACCACGGCCGAGCTCCTCGCCGCGGTCAAGGACGGCTCGATCAAGCTCGGCGTCAACCAGGCCAGCTACCACAACTTCGGGTGGTGGGGCGCCTTCGGCGGCAAGCTGATGGACGCGTCCGGCAAGTGCGTCGCCGACCAGGCGGGCGTGGCGGATTCGTACAAGTACCTCGCGGATCTCAAGGCCGCCGGCGCCACGTTCTACAAGAAGTACGACGACGTCGCGACCGCCTTCAAGACGGGCAAGGTCAACGTGCTCATCGACGGCCCGTGGGCCACCGGTGGCTACCTGACGACCCTGCCGAAGCTCGGCGTCGCCCCGATGCCGGCCGGTCCGGCCGGTCCCTCGCAGCCACTCACCGGGGTCGACGGCTGGTACATCAACGCCAACTCCAAGAACGCCGACCTCGCGGTGGCATTCGCCCTCCAGATGGTCGCCCCGGCCAACGAGGCGCTGTTCGTCAAGGCGGGTCATATCCCGGCCGACACGACGGTCACCATCGCCGACCCGATCACTCTGAAGTTCGCGGAAGCGGTCAAGACCGGCTTCCCGCGGCCGCAGGCCGCGCAGCTCGACAACTTCTGGGGCAACTTCGACAACGCCCTCAACTCGGTCATCGACAAGGGCACCGACCCGGTCCAGGCGACCAAGGACGCGTGCACCGCGATGAACACGGCCAACAAGATCCCCTGACCTTCAGTCACCGACGGGCGGCGCCACGCGCCGCCCGTCGGCTCCCTACGCCGGTCGACGCTGGTGACAGCGACCCCCCGGCCCACCCGTCCTTGAATCGCCCGCCTCCGCGCATCGATACTTCGCGGAGCACCGCCTCCCGTCGCGGCCCACCCGTCCGCGACCCGTCTCGCTCCTGCCCACAGCCGACATCAGGGAGTCCAGGCGATGAGCGCACGATCCATCGCGGCCCCATCCGCACCGCGCTTCCGGTTGCGACTGCCTCGCCGCGACACCCGGACCGCGCTCCTGTACATCGCTCCGGCGTTCATCGTGATGGGCATCATCACGTTCTATCCGCTCCTCTTTCAGACGTGGATGTCGTTCACCGACTTCCAGCTGATCAACCTGAGCGGAAAGGTCGCGCCGAATGGCGTCGGCCTCGACAACTACATCCGGATCCTCCAGAGCAAGCTGGACATCCCGAACTTCGAGTTCCCCCGGCTCCTGTTCTTCAACCTGTTCTGGGCGTTCTCGAACGTCGTCATCCACGTCATCCTGGGCGTGGCGATCGCGCTCCTGCTAAACAACCCGGGCCTGAAGATGAAGAAGATGTACCGGGCCCTGTTCGTGCTCCCGGTCGTCATCCCGCCCCTGGTCGTCGCGACGGTCTGGCGGCACATCTTCGACAAGGACGACGGCGCCGTGAACCTGCTGCTGGGCGCGGTGGCCACGCTGCTGCGCATGCCGCCCGACGCCCTGAAGCTCGACTGGCTCGGGCAGGTGAACGACCCGTTCCCGTTCATCCCGCTGCCACTGGCGTTCTTCGCCCTGCTCACGGCGAACACCTGGCTTGGCTGGCCGCTCAACTCGGTCGTCGCGACCGGGGCCCTGCAGAGCATCCCGCCGGACCTGTACGAGGCGGCCGAGATGGACGGCGCCAGCAGCTGGCAGAAGTTCAGGACCGTGACCCTGCCGTTCCTCCGCCCGGCGATGCTGCCCTATGCGATCTACGGCTTCGTCATCACGTTCAACCTGTTCTACCTCTCGTTCTTCATGTCGGGCGGGGATCCATTCGGGCGGACCGAGCTGATGGTCACCGAGGCGTACAAGCTGGTGAACGTGAGCCAGCTGTACGGCGTGGCGGCCGCGTTCTCCGTGTTCATGTTCTTCATCCTGCTCTTCCTGACCCTCCTGACGAACCGGGTCGCAAAGGCGACGGCCAGCTATGCCGACTGACCGCCCGGCCCGCCCCCCCCC
>DASVIK010000044.1:0-2828 GCA_036382135.1 Candidatus Limnocylindrales bacterium
GGGTCTCCTCACGTGGCGGTTCGACCGGCCCGAGTGTAGCGCGGCGGGTAGGCTCGGGCGCCCGGATCCTCAGTAGCCGGGCTTCGTCGCCGGAGGCGTGGCGGCGGGTGACGCACCGCCGGCGGGGCCACCGCCGGCCGGCGTGGCCACGAACCACACCCCGCCGGTGCCCTGGCCGTTCGTGTCGCCCGCCTTCGAATCGCCCAGGAAGTAGTAGAGCGGCATCCCGTTGTGGGTGACCTGGGTCGTTCCATCGGCCCGGCTCAGCGTCGCGAAGGTGCCCGTCACGCCGGAGCCCGCCTGGGCCGAACCGCCCGCCGGCACCGTCAGGGGTGGCCAGTTCGTGGCGCAGGTGCCCGCGCAGCTCGACTGGTTCGGGCCGTCCTTCGTGAGGATGTAGAGGGTCATGCCGTTGGCACCCGTGAGGTAGACGCCCACGGTTGCCGAGGTGCCGGTCGCGACGCTGACGCCCCCGCCGCCTCCGGCGGGCGCCTGGGTGGCCGCCGTGGAACAGGCCGCGAGCGCGAGCCCGGCCGCCAGGACCAGGCCGGCGAGGCTGCGGATCGAACGGTTCATGAGGTTCTCCCCGAGCGGTCGGTGGGTGGGTACACCACGTCTACGTCGATGTGCGAGCGGTGGGTTCGCGCGGGCCGTCGGTCGCGTGGGCCGTCGGTCCCGTGGGTGGCCCTTCAGCCGGGTCCTCAACCAAGGACGACGGCTCCCGAGCCCGGCCCGCCGTCTCCGGCCTCGACCCGACCCACGAGCCGGCACGGGATCCCGGCGATCCGCAGCACCTCGGCGATGGTCTCGGCGCGTTCCGCGGGGACGGCCGCGAGGAGGCCGCCGGAGGTCTGGGGGTCGTGCGCGAGCGCGATCCACTCGGGGGCCACGCCGTCCGCGACCTCGAGGGACGAGCGCGCGAACCGCCGGTTGTGCCCGGCGCCGTCCGTCTCGAGGCCGGTCCGCGCCAGCTCGAGCGCACCGTCGAGCGCCGGCAGGGCGGCCGCCTCGAAGATGAACCGACTCCCGGAGGCCCGGGCCATCTCGAGCGCGTGACCGACGAGGCCGAAGCCCGTGATGTCCGTGGCGGCCCGCACGCCCTCGCGCACGAGGATCTCCGACGCCGTCCGGTTGAGGGTCCGCATGCTGTCGATCGCTGCGTCCAGGGCTGCATCCGTGGCCTCCGCCCGACCCTCGCGGCGGCCGCTCACGAGGAGCCCGGTGCCCAGGGCCTTGGTGAGCAGCAACGCGTCGCCGGGTCGGGCGCCGCCCTTGCGCAGCATCCGGTCCGGATGCACCGTCCCCGTGACGGCCAGGCCGTATTTGGGCTCGGCGTCGCGGATCGTGTGGCCGCCCGCCAGGATGCCACCGGCCTCGCGCACCTTCGAGGCGGCGCCCTCGAAGATCGCCGCGAGCGTGTCCCGGGGCAGCTCCTCGGGGAAGGCCGCGATCGAGAGCGCGAAGAGAACCCGTCCGCCCATCGCGAACACGTCGGACAGCGCGTTGGTCGCGGCGATCTCGCCGAACGTGCGGGCGTCGTCCACGAGGGGCGGGAAGAAGTCGAGCGTGCCCACGATCGCCAGCTCGTCGCTGATCCGGTAGACCGCGGCATCGTCCGGCGGGTTGAGCCCGGCCAGCAGGTCGTCGGGCGTCGCCTGGGCGCCCAGGCCGCTCAGCGCGTCCGCCAGCAGGTCCGCCCCGAGCTTCGCGGCGCAGCCACCGCAATCGGTGAGGGTCGTCAGGCGGATCGGGACGGGGAGGGTTCGATCGTCTACGGCGGTCATTGCGGGATGATAGGCGGTGGAGTGGGACAGGCCGACAGCGGCCGACCCGACGGCCGACGCCCCACGACCTCGACCTGGCCCGATGCACGCCACGCGACCTCCGGGCCATCACCGGGCGCCGTTCGCCGATCGATTCGGCCGATCCCGTGCTGGGGCGTGCTCGGATCGAACGTGAATGGGCCGTTGAGGGGTCCCGGTCCCGGCTTCGACGTGGCCCCGAGGTCGGGTCGCGAGCATCTGGCCCGATCCGTGCCCATTCCTGGCCAGATGTCTCCCGCACGAGCATGTGGTTCACTTCGAGGAGGCCGAGGCGGTGGAGCGGCCGAGTCGGCTCGATGACAGCGGGGGCGTGCGCCGACCGACCGGCGGCCCGGGGCGGAGCGGCGTATGGTGCGGGACATCGACGACGCGTCCATGGCGCCGTCCAGGGGAGACGGTCCGATGACCATCAACGATGACCGGGCACCGAGCCCGACGGATCCGCCCATCGACACCACCGTGAGCGTCACGGAACCGGCGGCCGGCGACGACACCGAGGGCCACTCGCTGCTCAACGGCGAGCTCGGCCGGACGATCGCGCGCGAGCACGTCCGCGAGGCCGATCGCATCGCCCGCGACAGCGCGCGGGTCCGCGAGGCACGCGCGGGCAACGAGGGCGGCTTCCTCAAGCGCTTCTCCCGCCGCTGAGGGCCGGCCTGCCATCGCGGGCAGGCGGCCGCGGGCCTCGGATCGGAATGCGCGCGCTACCATCGATGGGGAGCGGAGGGGTTCCGGTGGGTCCCCCGGTCTTCAAAACCGGTGGCGTCGCGCTCGACGCGGCGCGGTGGGTTCGACTCCCATGCGCTCCCGCCACGCGAATTCCGCCTAGCCGGCAACTCGTCGAGGTCGGTTAGCCGCGATCTGACCCCTGATCTGACCGCCGAAGCGTCCAGACTCACCGTCAGTTCGAGCTCCATCACCGCAGCTCATTTTCGATGACGTGTCGTCAAATGGGGAGAACTGGACGACGACAGGTTCGCAATGGTGGGGCGCTTGTCGGGGCCG
>DASVIK010000045.1:0-1688 GCA_036382135.1 Candidatus Limnocylindrales bacterium
CCCGATCTGCGAATCGACCGATGCACTCGGCGAGCACCCGCTCCCGCCGTTGCGGCGCGGCGACATCGTCGCGATCCACGATGCCGGGGCGTACGGCGCCGTGCTCGGCTCCACGTACAACGGCAGGCCCAGCCCCCCGCAGGTGCTCCTCGACGACGGGCGACTCAGGCTCGCCCGTCGGCGCGGCACGCTGGCCGGGCTCGGCTGAGCCGGCGCGGCGGCGCACTCGCTCGGAGCCGCCCACGGGCTACCCTTGGCGGCATGTCCGGCCAGCCGACCACGCCACGTGCTCGCTTCCACGAGCGGATCGCGCAGGCCCCGCTCCTCGCGGACGGGGCGATGGGCACGCTCCTCTACAGCCGCGGCATCCCCCAGCGAGCATGTCTCGACGAGCTGGCCACTACCCGGTCCGATCTCATCGGCGCCATCCATCGCGAGTACCTCGAGGCCGGCGCGGATCTCATCGAGACCGCCACGTTCGGGGCGAACCGTCTCCGGCTGGCGAGCTTCGGGCTGGCGGATCGGGCCCATCGTCTGAACCGCCGGGCCGCGCAGGTGGCCCGCGAGGCACGCGACGTGGCCGGCCGTGACGCGCTCGTCGCGGGCTCCATCGGGCCGCTCGTCGGCCCCAGCCATGGACCCGAGCGGATCGCTCCGGGCGACGTGCGGTCGGCCCTGCGCGAGCAGCTCGACGGCCTCCTCGAGGGCGGCGTCGACCTGTTCATGATCGAGACGTTCTCCGCCCTGGACGACGTGCTCGCGGTGGTCGCCGAGGCCCGCCGCGCCGCCGACCTGCCGATCGTGGCATCGCTCACGTTCGGCGAAGAGCTCGTCCTCCTCGATGGCACGACGCCCGAGGTCGCGGCCCGGGCGCTGATCGAGGCGGGCGTGGACGTCATCGGGGTCAACTGCGGCGCGGGGCCCGTGGCCTGCCTCGATGCGCTGGCCCGCACTGGCCCATCGAGCGATTCGGTCGCCCGTTCGATCCTGCCGAACGCCGGCCTGCCCCAGCGCATCGCCGGCCAGTTCGTCTACGCCGCCGGCCCCACGTACTTCGGCGAGATGGTCCCGCGACTCGTCGGCGCGGGGATCCGGATCGTCGGCGGGTGCTGCGGGACGACGCCCGAGCACATCGCGGCGATGCGAGCCGCGCTCGATGCGCTCGAGACCGGCGGGCTCGCCGGGCCGTCGGCCGGCGCCGCGACGCCGGGCGCGACACCCTCACCTCCGGTGGAGCGGCCCTCGATCGTGTCGGCCTCGCCGGTCGCCGCGACGAGCGCCGAGGCGCCGCCGCCGACGGGCCTGGCCGAGCGCCTCGCCGCGGGCCGGTTCGTCGTCTCGGTCGAGATCGACCCGCCCCGCTCCATCCGCATCGAGCGGACGATCGAGGCCGCCCGGCTCCTCCAGGCGGCCGGCGTGGACCTCGTGAACGTGAGCGACAGCGCCATGGCCCGCGTCCGGATGGGCTGCCTCGCGGTCGCGTTCGGCATCCAGCACGACCTCGATCTCGAGTGTCTCGTCCACTTCACGACCCGGGACCGGAACCTCATGGCCCTGGAGTCGGAGCTCCTCGGCGCGCACGCGCTCGGGGTGCGCGACATCCTGGCCCTCACCGGGGATCCGCCACGGACCGGCGACCTCCCCACCGGCGCCGGGGTCTGGGACGTCGATTCGATCGGGCTCGTGGC
>DASVIK010000046.1:0-1753 GCA_036382135.1 Candidatus Limnocylindrales bacterium
GGACGACAGGGCCATCGACGCGGCCGCGAAGATCGGGTCGAGCAGCATTCCCGTGAACGGGTACAGCACGCCCATCGCGATCGGGATCAGCAGGACGTTGTAGGCGAACGCCCAGAACAGGTTCTGGCGGATGTTGCGCATCGTGGCCCGCGAGAGCGTGATCGCCGTGACGAGGCCCCGCAGGTCGCCCGACATGAGCGTCACGCCGGCCGACTCCATCGCGACGTCGGTCCCCGTGCCCATCGCCACCCCGACGTCCGCGGATGCCAGCGCCGGGGCATCGTTGACGCCGTCGCCGACCATCGCGACGATCTTGCCCTCGGCCTGGAGCGCCTTCACCGCGGCCGCCTTGCCGTCCGGCCGGACGTCGGCAAGCATGCGGTCGATGCCCGCGGAGCGGGCGATTGCCTCGGCCGTCCTGCGGTTGTCGCCGGTCAGCATCGCGACGACGATTCCCAGCCGTCGCAGCTCGGCCATCGCTTCGATCGACCCAGCCTTGAGCGTGTCAGCGATGGCGATGACCGCCGCCGCCCGTCCGTCGATCGCGGCGAAGACCGGGGTCTTGCCGTCGGCGGCGAGGGCATCCGCCCTCGCGACGAGCGCCGAGACGTCGACCCCTTCGGTCTCGAGGTATCCCGGGCGGCCGACGAGGACGCGTCGTCCACCGACCGTGGCCGCCACGCCGCCGCCTGCCGTGGCGAGGAAGTCGGCGGCGACCGGCACGTCGAGCGCCCGGGTTACGGTGGCCTCCCGCACGATCGCATCGGCCAGAGGATGCTCGGACCCGCGCTCGGCGGCTGCGACGAGGGCAAGGAGCTCGTCCTCGCCCGGCGCGCCCGGTGCGCGGACGACGTCGGTCACCCGCGGCTTTCCCTCGGTGAGGGTGCCGGTCTTGTCGAGGACGATGGCCCGTACCGAGCCGAGTCGCTCGAGCGCCTCGGCGTTGCGGAACAGGACGCCGGCCTCGGCGCCCTTGCCCGTCCCGACCATGATCGAGGTTGGCGTGGCAAGGCCGAGCGCGCACGGACAGGCGATGATCAGGACGGCGACGGTGTTGAGCAGCGCCAGGTTGAACGCGGGGGCGGGGCCGAAGGCGAACCAGACGACGAACGTGAATGCCGCCAGGCCGAGGACCGCGGGCACGAAGTAGCTCGTGACGAGGTCGGCCAGCCGCTGGATCGGGGCCCGCGAGCCCTGCGCCTCGGACACGAGGCGGATGATCCGGGCGAGCACGGTGTCGGCGCCCACGCGCGTGGCGCGGAAGGTGAGGGTGCCGGTGGTGTTGAGCGTGCCGCCGACCACCAGATCGTCGGCATGCTTGGCGACCGGCAGGCTCTCGCCCGTGATCATGCTCTCGTCGACGCCCGAGACGCCGTCGGTCACGACACCATCGACCGCCATGGTCTCGCCGGGGCGGACCCGAACCAGGTCGCCGACACGGACGTCAGCGATCGAGACGTCAAGCTCCGCGCCGTCGCGGAAGACGCGCGCCGTCCGGGGCGCGAGGCCGATCAGGCGCCGGATGGCGTCCGACGTGTGGCTGCGGGCGCGCGCCTCGAGGAACCGGCCGAGCAGGATCAGCGTGATGATCGCCGCGGCGGTGTCGAAGTAGAGCGGGAGGGCCGCGTCGTCCATGCCGAGCCCAGCGGCGCGGAAGAACGACGGGACCAGGATCGTGGCCACGCTGTAGCCGTAGGCGGCGGTCGTTCCCACGGCAATCAGCGTGTTCATGTCCGTTGCGCGGTGCCGCAGG
>DASVIK010000047.1:0-2291 GCA_036382135.1 Candidatus Limnocylindrales bacterium
CGCCTCGGCGACGCGGTCGAGGAGCACGAGGGCGTGCGCCTGCCGGTCGGGGCCCTCGACATCACGTTCTACCGCGACGACCTCTCGCTCGTGGCCGCCCAGCCGGTCGTCAAGGGCACGGACCTGCCGTTCGACCTCAACGACGCGACGGTCGTCCTCGTGGACGACGTGCTGTACACCGGCCGGACGATCCGCGCGGCGATGGACGCCCTCGTCGACTTCGGGCGACCCAGGGCGATCCGCCTCGCCGTCCTCGTCGACCGGGGCCATCGCGAGCTGCCGATCCGCGCCGACCACGTCGGCAAGAACGTCCCGACGAGCCGCGAAGAGGTCGTCCGGGTGCATCTCGAAGAGACGGACGGCGAGGACGACGTCGAGATCGAGCGCCGGGTGGAGGCACCCATCCCCGAGGCGGTCGGGTGAGCCTGGGCCTCGAGCCACCCGCCGAGGCGGCCGCCGGCACCGGCGACCCGATCGCTCCCGTGCCGGATCGACCGCCCGAGATCGATCGACCCGCACCCGCCGGCATCTGGCGCCATCGCCACCTGCTCGACGTCGACGTGCTGTCGTGGGCCGACATCGAGCTCGTGATGCGCACGACCGACGCGATGCGCGAGGTGCTCGCCCGCCCGATCGCCAAGGTGCCGGCGTTGCGTGGCACGAACGTGACGATCCTCTTCTACGAGGCGTCGACCCGCACCCGGGTCAGCTTCGAGGTGGCCGCCAAGAACCTCTCGGCCGACGTGGTGAACATCGCGGCGGCGAGCTCGTCCGTATCGAAGGGGGAGTCGCTCATCGACACGGTCCGGACCGTCGAGGCGCTCGGGGCCCGGATGCTCGTCATGCGCCACCCGACGTCGGGCGCGCCGTACCTCGCGGCGGAGCACTTCAGCGGCCACGTCCTCAACGGCGGCGACGGCTGGCACGCCCACCCGACCCAGGCGCTGCTCGACCTCTTCACGTTGCGCGAGCGGCTCGGCCGGGGCGTTGCCGCGGGCGGCCGGTTCCTCGCCGGCCGCAAGGTCGCGATCCTCGGCGACGTCCTCCACTCCCGCGTCGCGCGCTCGAACATCTGGACGCTCACCGCTGCCGGCGCCGACCTCTGGCTGTGCGGGCCGGCCACGCTCCTGCGCGGGTTCGACGGCTGGGGACGGCACGGGGCCGGCGGCGAGGCGGGCCGGCGGTTCACGGTGACCTCGGACGTGGACGCGGCGCTGCGCGACGCCGACGTCGTCATGGCCCTGCGCATCCAGAAGGAGCGGATGCAGGGCGGCCTGCTGCCATCGATGCGCGAATACGCGGCGAGATTCGGTCTCGATTCGGCGCGCCTCCGCGGCGCCAAGCCCGACGTGCTCGTCATGCATCCAGGCCCGATGAACGAGGGCGTCGAGATCGCAGCCGACGTCGCGGCCGGCACGCATTCGCTCATCACGGACCAGGTCACGAACGGCGTCGCGGTCCGGATGGCCGCGCTGTACCTGCTCGCGGGCGCGCCGGAGGCCGTCGGTGGCTGAGGCCGGGACGGCGGGCGTGGCCGTCGTGGGTCGGCCGGGTGGGTCGATCGGCGCTGTCGTCGCCGACCTCGAGATCAGCCGGGCCTGGCTCGTCGATCCCGCCAGCGGCCGCGCGGGACCGGGCGAGATCGTCGTCGAGGATGGCGTCCTGCGCGCCGTGACCTGGCTCGAGGGCGACGAGGCGGCCGGCATCGACGACCGGGGTGTCATCGTCGCGCCCGGCTTCATCGACCTCCACGTCCACCTCCGCGAGCCGGGTAACGAGGACGCCGAGACGGTGGCGAGCGGCCAGGCCGCCGCCGCCCACGGCGGGTTCACGGCTGTGTGCGCGATGCCCAACACGACCCCGGCCGCGGATGAGCCCGGCGTCGTGGAGCGGGTGCGGGCGGCGGCCGGTGCGTCCGGGTCGCCGGTCGCGGTGCTCTCGTACGGGGCGGTGAGCGCGGGCCGGGCCGGCGAGACCCTGGCGGCCATCGGCGAGCTGGCCGACGCCGGCGTCGTCGGCTTCTCCGATGACGGCGCCCCGGTGCGCACGGCGACGATCCTCCGCCAGGTGCTCCTGTACGCGGGCATGTTCGGGCTGCCGATCGTCGATCACGCCGAGGATGCCGATCAGACCGCCGGCGCGGAGGCGTCGGAAGGGCTCGTGGCGACGGTGCTCGGCCTGCGCGGCTGGCCGCGGTCGGCGGAGGCGGCGGCCGTGGCGCGGGACCTGGCGGTCTTCGCTGACGTCCTCCGCGACGAGCCGAGGGCACGGCTCCATCTCACCCACGTCTC
>DASVIK010000048.1:0-6136 GCA_036382135.1 Candidatus Limnocylindrales bacterium
GACCGTCGGGAGGTCGAGGCCGCTCGGGACGCCGGTCAGGGCCACGCCGGGCACCACGACGGCAAGGCCGACGAGCATGACCCAGGCGACGGCGGACCACGAGCCGATGACGCGCGTCGAGCGTGACGACGCGATCGTGGCGACGGCCCACAGGAGCGCGGCGCCGAGGCCGCCGACAACGGAGATCATCGCCCGTAGTGTGGCGGCCGCGAGACGGAGGCATCCGCTCCGGTCGCGTGGACGAGTCGTGGGGCCACGCTCGCCGAAGGCGCGCGTCTGCAGGATGGCCCGACATGGCGCATCCTCTGCCGACCAGCGACGCGTCCGAAGGTCGCGCTGCGACGTATCCCTGGCGAGACGGCATCGCGCCCGTGCCAGGACGCGCGAACCTGGAGATCGAAGTGGACCCGACGAGGCCCGACGACACGCCCGACGCACCCGGCACCCCCGACCGGCCAGATGCGACCGATCCGCAGGGCTGGGCGACCGGCTCGACCGACGCGCCGGGCTGGGCGACACCGCCCGTGTTCCCGGCGCCGCCCGTGTTTCCCGGCCCGCCCGAGCTCACGGCCGCACCCGGATCGCCCGCCGAGCCCACCGTTCCGCCCGCCTACGAGATGCCGCCGACGCCGATCATGCCGCAGGCGCCCGGCATCACCATGGCCGGCCCCGGCGGATCGACGTACGGGCCCGACGCCCCGGCCGGCGGGCCGTGGAACGTGGTCGAGCCGCGCCGGCCGCGCGTCGGCCTGTCGATCGCCCTCATCGTCGTCATCGCGCTCGCGTTCTTCGCCGGCCTGGCGACGGACCGGGCGATGGTCGAAGGGGCCACCGCCCCGACGCCGCCCCCTGGGGTCGTCCTCGGGCCGTCGGAACCGCCCGCGTTCAAGACCCTCTGGGAGGCCTACAACGTCCTGACCCAGCACTACGTCGATCAGGCGGCGCTCGATCCGACCAAGCTCGCTTATGGTGCGACGCAAGGCCTCGTCGACGCGGTCGGCGACACCGGCCACACCCGCTTCCTGACCCCGGCCGACGTGGCCGCCTCCCACCAGTCGCTGTCGGGTTCGATCACCGGGATCGGCGCCCGGATGTCGCAGGTCAATGCGGACTTCGTCGTCCAGTCGGTCGTCCCGTCCTCGCCGGCCCAGAAGGCCGGCCTGCGGGCCGGCGACACGGTCATCTCCATCAACGGCGAGTCGGTCGCCGGGAAGACCCTCGACCAGGTCGTGTCGAGCATCCGCGGCGACGCCGGCACGACGGTCAAGCTCGAGATCGGACGCCAGGGCGGGGCGCCGTTCGTCCTCTCGATCGTGCGGGCGCAGATCTCCGTCCCGGCCGTGAGCTGGGCGATGATGCCCGGCACGAAGACGGCGGACATCCGGATCGAGGAATTCAGCAAGGGCGTCACGGACGACCTGAAGGGTGCGCTCCTTGCCGTGAAGGACGAAGGAGCGACGGCGGTGGTGCTCGACCTCCGCGACGACCCGGGCGGCTACGTCGACGAGGCGATCGGGGTCGCGAGCGTGTTCCTCCCGAGTGGCACCGTGTACCAGGAGCGCGACGCGACGGGCAAGGTCAGGTCCGTTCCGGTCCGCCCAGGGGAACGGGCGACGGCCATCCCGCTGGCCGTCCTGGTCAATCTCGGATCGGCGAGCGCGTCGGAGATCGTATCGGGCGCCCTCCAGGACGCCGGCCGGGCCAAGATCTACGGCCAGACCACGTTCGGGACCGGCACCGTGCTCAACGAGTTCGACCTGTCCGATGGTTCGGCGCTGCTCGTCGGTACGGTGGAGTGGCTTACTCCGGATGGACGCCAGATCTGGCACCACGGCATCACGCCGGACGTCCCCGTGGCGCTCCCGAGCACGGCCCACGTTCTGACCCCGGATGACCTCGAGACGAACGGGAATGCCGCCGTGACGTCGGCCAATGACACGCAGCTCAAGGTCGCGGTGGACGCGATCTCGGTGAAGTAGGCCGCTCCTCGGCCAGAGGTGGGCCCGGCCTCGGGCCCGTCGAACGCGGGATCGCCGTCAGCCGGGGATCAGAGCATCTCCCCGTGGGCCGAGGCCGTCGGTTCGCCCTCGCGCGGGCGGGGCTCCTCGCCGGGTCCGTAGACCTTCGCGGGTCCGCCCGGCGTCGTCGCCACGCTGCCCTCGATGGCGGGAAGCGGGGCACCGGACCGACCCTCGAGGGCACCCACGCCGAACGGCACCCACTTGGCCGGGTCCTGGAGGCGATGCGCGGCGGTGTTCCCGCGCTCGTGCGTCTCGCTGAAGCCCTTCGGTTCGATCCACATCCGCTCGCCTTCGAGAAGGCCGAGCACGCCTGACTGGCCGGGCTCCGGGCGTTCCTGGTTGCAGTACACGCATGCGGAGCTGTCGTGGCGCTGGTACGTCGGCGGCTCCTCGTAGGTCGTGATGTAGCCCTCGTAGTTGCGCAGCACGACCTTGTGGTCCGAGTAGCTGATGAGGTAGTTCGGCATGACCGGGATCTTGCCGCCGCCGCCCGGCGCGTCGATCACGAACGTGGGCACCGCGTAGCCCGAGGTGTGGCCGCGCAGGCCCTCCATGATCTCGAGGCCCTTGCCGACCGGCGTCCGGAAGTGCCCCGAGCCTTCGACCAGGTCGCACTGGTACAGGTAGTAGGGCCGGATGCGGTTCTCGACGAGCCGATGGACGAGGGCTCGCTGGATGTGCACGCAGTCGTTCACGCCGGCGAGCAGGACGCTCTGGTTGCCGACCGGCAGGCCGGCCCGGGTCAGCTTGTCGACCGCCCGGCTGACCTCCGGGGTGATCTCGTTGGGGTGGTTGAAATGGAGGTTGATCCACAGCGGGTGGTACTTCTCGAGCATCGCGCAGAGCTCGTCGTCGATGCGCTGCGGCAGGAAGACGGGCACGCGGCTGCCGATCCGGATGATCTCGATGTGCGGGATCTCGCGGAGTCCGCGCAGGATCGTCTCGAAGAGCTTCGGAGCGAGGGTCAGCCCGTCCCCGCCGCTGATGAGCACGTCGCGGACCTGGGGCGTATTGCGGAGGTACTCCAGCTGCGCCTCATGCTCCTTGCGATTGAAGTTCTGGGTCGGGTCGCCCACGATCCGGCTCCGCGTGCAGTACCGGCAGTAGCTCGCGCACTGAGTCGTGACGAGCATGAGCACGCGGTCGGGATAGCGATGCACGAGGCCGGGGACCGGGGAATGGCGGTCCTCCGCGAGGCTGTCCTCCATCATCGCGGTGAAGGCCTGCTGCTCTCGACCGAGCGGGATGACCTGGCGGCGGATCGGGTCGTTGGGATCGCGCGGGTCGATGAGGCTGATGAAGTACGGCGTGATGTCGACCCGGAACTTGTCCGGGGCGGACAGGCCGGCGCGCTCCTCGTCGGTGAGCTCCAGGATCTGCTCGATCTCGGCGAGGTCGTTGACCCGGTTCGAGAGCTGCCAGCGCCAGTCGTTCCACTTCTCGTCGGGGACGTCCTGCCACAGCGGCGCGCGTCGGCTGACGGCGGGCAGCCCGTTTGGGCCGAGCGCCCTGGCGGGGTCGCGCCGATTGACGAAGGGCTCGTCGGTCAGCGCCCGCGTGGCGTCCTGGTGGACGACCGCGGCCCTGATCTCCTGGGCATCCACGCGAGCTCGCCTCCTGGAAGTCCGGCCTGCGGTCCGGGCGGCCGCTGCGGCCCGACGCCCTGACCGCATAAAGTCTATGCAGACTGGAAGAACCGGATGATAGTCCGAAGGTCCGGGGCGGTCCAGCGGGTGCGTGCGGCTCCGGTGCGTCCTGGCGGTGCGGGCTGCCGCGGGGCGGCCCGTGCGGCGCCAGACCTGAGTCCGCCGGCCAGGATCGCGTGGGGGGAACGCTTAGGCCACCTCACAGCCCGATCCTGGCCACTGGTGGGCCCCGAATGCCATCTGCGGCGCCCTCGCGCCCCGCAGATGGCCACATGCACGCCAGCGCGACACGGGGCCGTCCGTGAGAGCGATCCGCGGTCGTGTCGGGGAGGTCGTCGCGCTCCGTCGTGCTCAGCGAACGGCGCACCTGAGGGGTTGGGGCGCGTCGGAGGCCCGAAACGGCCGGACGAGATGTCCCGAGGATCCCGTGGCGTGCATCTGGCCGTTTCCCGGCGGCTCGCAGCGGCCGGGCAACAGCGCGGACCTGGGCACCGCCACGCCCGCGGCCGGGCGGGACCCCCGCCGCGGACCGGCTATTCGCCGATCACCGACCAGAGCAGGCCCATCATGATGAAGAAGCCCGTGAACAGGGCGATCAGGGCGAAGCCACCGTACGGGGAGTCGGCGCCTTCGTGGGGCACCAGCTGGAGGCCGATGCCGAACACGAGCGCCCAGCCGACGAACAGCATCGCGAAGAGGAAGCGGGCGTTCGGGTTCGTGATCGCCCGGACCCATCCTGAAGCACGGCCCTCGGCGGACGAGGCCGATCGCAGCCAGATGATGAGCATCACCCCGGCGGCACCGGCCGAGATCCAGAAGGGCACCGGATGGTTGATCGGCAGGAGGAACAGGTCCACCGAAGAGCCTCAGCGGGACGGGCCAGAAGGACGCTCGAAATGCTAGCAGACGCGTCGGGCCGGAGGAGTCCGCGCGGACGCCACCACGGGGCGCCGGGACCGCGGGGAGCCGTCCTTCGGTAGCATTGAGTCGACCCATGACACCCACACCCGATCGACGAGTCACGGTCCCGAGTCGATCGGCCTCGACGCACCGGGTCCACGGGTGAGCCGCTTCGAACGGCTCGGGTCGGTCGTCTATCGGCACCGGCGCGCGGTCATCGCGACCTGGGGCCTCGTCCTCCTGCTGGCGCTGCCGTTCGCCCCACGCGCCGGCGGGGCCCTGCGGGCCGGCGGGTTCACCCTCGACACGCTCGAGTCCGCCCGCGCCCGAACGCTCCTCGTGGCCGAGCTGCACCTGCCGCCGTCCGCGCTCGTCGTCGTCTTCCATTCGGACCAGCTCATCGCCGGCGGCTCGTCCTTCGAGGCGGCCGTCGCGTCGGCGATGGCCCGAGTGCCCGACTCTCCGCACGTCGTGTCGGTCCTCTCCCACCGCGCGGCGCCACGCCTCGTCAGCGCCGACGGCCACACCGCGTACGACATCGTGTTCCTGGACCTCGCGCCGGACGACTCGCCGCTGTCGCTGCCCACGGTCGAGGCGGCCCTCGGCCCGGCCCCGGGTGTCGCCGTCGCACTCGCCGGCGGGCCGGCGTTCTATGGCGACGTCCAGACCGTCTCCGAGGCGGACCTCCGGCGCAGCGAGGCGATCTCCCTGCCTCTGGCCGGCCTCACGCTGATCGTCGTGTTCGGCAGCCTCGTCGCCGCGGCCGTGCCCCTGGCGGTCGGCGGCTCGGCCGTGGTCGTCGCCCTCGCGGTCATCTTCGGGCTGGCGAGCCTCACCCCGATGAGCATCTTCGTGCTCAACCTCGCCACGCTGCTGGGGCTCGGGCTGGGCGTCGACTACTCGCTCCTGCTCACGAGCCGCTTCCGCGAGGAATTGGCGAAACGGGCGGCCTGGCGCGACCTGCCCCCGGGTCAGGCCCGTGACCTGGCGCGCGCGGCCGCCGTGGAAACCTCGGTGCGGATCACCGTCGCGACCGCCGGGCGGGCGGTCTTCTTCTCCGGGCTGACGGTCCTGCTGGGGTTGGTCGGGCTCATCCTGTTCCAGTTCATGATCCTGCGCTCGGTCGGCATCGCCGGCGCGGTCGTGGTCGGGCTGGCGGTCCTTGCCGCGCTCACGCTCCTGCCGGCGATCCTGGGCGTGCTCGGCCCGCGGCTCGACGCGCTGGCGATCCGCCGGGTGACCGTCACCCCCGGCACCGAAGGGCCGTGGGCGCGCCTCGCGCGGGCCGTCATGCGCCGGCCGGTCGCCGTCCTCGTTCCCACCCTGGCCCTGCTCCTCGTGCTCGGATCGCCCTTCCTGAGCGTCCGCTTCAACGCCCCGGACGCCACGATCCTGCCGCCGTCGGTTCCGTCGCGGGCGTCGTACGAGCTGCTCGCCCGCGAGTTCGGCGAAGGCGCGTTCGCGCCGCTGACGCTCGCCATCCGCACCCCGACAGCCGCGACCGCGCCGGCCAGCCTCGCCGCCCTCTACGACTATTCGCGCCGCCTCGCCGCGGACCCTCGGGTGACG
>DASVIK010000049.1:0-2564 GCA_036382135.1 Candidatus Limnocylindrales bacterium
CCTGCCAGACGCCGACCACCTGCTCGTAGCGCTCCTCCTCGGTGATGAGGCCGCGCTGGAACTGGCGGTCGATCTGGGCGACGCCGGCGTCGGCGGTGGCCAGCAGGGCGGCCTTGTTGGGGGTCGTCGGGATGTCGCTGACTGCGATGGTCATGCCGCCGCGGGTGGCGAACTCGAAGCCGACGTTCTTGATGCCGTCCACGAGGTGGGCGGTCGCCTCGGGGCCGAGCTGCCGGTAGCACTCGTCGACGAGGGTCTTGAGCTCGGAGCGCCGCATGATGTCGTTGTTGAAGCGCAGCTCGTCGGGCAGGATCTGGTTGAAGATGACCCGGCCGACGGTCGTGTGCCGTCGTTCGATCTTGAGCTCCGCTGCCAGCGGGTCCCAGACCCGGACCTCGGCCTCGATCGGCTGGTGGAGCGAGACCGCCCGGAGCTGATAGGCCCGGATGGCCTCGTCCTCGTCGGAGAACAGGCGCGGCTTGGTCTCGGTCGAGCCCGAGCCGGTCCCGTCGAGGGTGAGGTAGAAGCAGCCGAGGACCATGTCCTGGGTCGGGGCCACGACCGGCGAGCCGTCCGCCGGCGAGAGGAGGTTGGCCGTCGAGAGCATCATCTCGCGCGCCTCTTCCTGGGCGGCCGAGCTGAGCGGCACGTGGACCGCCATCTGGTCGCCGTCGAAGTCCGCGTTGAACGCGGTGCACACGAGCGGGTGGATCTGGATCGCCGAGCCTTCGACGAGGACGGGCATGAACGCCTGGATGCCCAACCGGTGGAGCGTGGGGGCGCGGTTCAGCAGGACCGGGTGGTCCTTGATGACTTCCTCGAGGACGTCCCAGACCTCGGGCCGGACCCGCTCCACGATGCGCTTGGCGCTCTTGATGTTATGGGCGAAGCCCTTTTCGACGAGCTGGCGCATGACGAACGGCTTGAACAGCTCGAGGGCCATCTTCTTGGGCAGGCCGCACTGGTGCAGCTTGAGCTCCGGGCCGACCACGATGACCGAGCGGCCGGAGTAGTCGACGCGCTTGCCGAGGAGGTTCTGGTGGAACCGGCCCTGCTTGCCCTTGAGCATGTCCGAGAGGCTCTTGAGGCGGTGGTTGCCCGTGCCCGCGATCGCCCGGCCGCGGCGGCCGTTGTCGATGAGGGCGTCGCACGCCTCCTGGAGCATCCGCTTCTCGTTGCGGATGATGATCTCGGGCGCACCGAGCTCGAGGAGCCGCTTCAGGCGGTTGTTCCGGTTGATCACGCGCCGGTAGAGGTCGTTGAGGTCGGAGGTCGCGAAGCGGCCGCCGTCGAGCTGGACCATCGGGCGCAGGTCGGGCGGGATGACCGGCAGGACGGACAGGATCATCCACTCCGGGCGGGTCCCGGAGCGACGGAACGCCTCGATGAGGCGGAGCCGCTTGATGGCCTTCTTGCGTCGCTGGCCGGAGCTCGTCCGGACCTCGATATGGAGGCTGCGAGCCAGCTCCTCGAGATCCATCCGGGTGATGATGTCGCGGATCGCCTCGGCGCCCATGCCGGCATGGAACAGGCGGCCGCCGCGGGCGCCCGAGCCGTACTTCTCGTCGAGGGCCCGGAACTCGGTCTCGAGGAGCAGCTTCTGGGGCTTGAGCCCCTCGATCTCGTCGCGGACCTTGCGGATCTCGTCCTTGAGGCCCTGCGCCTCGCCGGCGAGGCGGCCCTTCTCGGCCGCGAGAGTGTCGCCGATCGCCGCCTCGAGGGCCGCGACCTTCTCCTCGGTCGCCCGGGCCTCGTCGGCCTCGCGCTGCTGGAGCTCGTCGTTGACCCGGTCGGTCTCGGTCCGGACGAGCTTGTGGAGGCGCGCGGTGGCCTCCTTGCCGGCCTTGCCGCCCTCGGCGACGACGATCTCGCCGGTCGGCCCGAACGCGATCGTGGTCGGGGCGACCTTGCCGCCGAGCCCGCTGAGCTCCGCCTCGACGACCTGGGCCGCCGCGACGATCTCCTCGGTCCGGGCGGCGCGCTGCGCCTCGAGATCGGCCTTCGTCGATGCGAGCGTCTCGTTCAGCTCATCGCGCCGGCGATGGGAATCCGCACGCAGCTCGTCCTCGAGCTCGTTGAGCGCCTTGCCCGACTTGCCGCCGCGGCCCTCGGCCTCTTCCTCGAGCTGCTGGAGGGCGCGCTTGCGGGCGTCCTCGTCGACGTGGGTGACGATGTACAGGGCGAAATAGAGGATCCGCTCGAGGTTGCGCGGGCTGATGTCGAGGAGGATGCCCAGCCGGCTCGGCGTGCCCTTGAAGTACCAGATGTGGCTGACCGGGCTGGCCAGCTGGATGTGGCCCATGCGCTCACGGCGGACCTTCGAGCGGGTGACCTCGACGCCGCACTTGTCGCAGATGATGCCCTTGTAGCGGATCCGCTTGTACTTGCCGCAGTAGCACTCCCAGTCCTTCGTGGGACCGAAGATGCGCTCGTCGAAGAGCCCGTCCTTCTCCGGCTTGAGGGTCCGGTAGTTGATGGTCTCGGGCTTCGTGACCTCGCCCTTGCTCCACTCCCGGATCTGGTCCGGGCTTGCGAGCGAGATGCGGATCGCGCTGAAGTTATTG
>DASVIK010000050.1:0-7403 GCA_036382135.1 Candidatus Limnocylindrales bacterium
GGCCGGCGACCGTCGGCGCCGCCTGATCGGCCGGTGGGCTTGCACCTGGTGCAAACGGACCCATGGAGATCGCACCGGGTGCACGTAACCAACCCGGTGAGCTCCACCTGGGTTCGGATCTTGCACCCGGTAGAAGATCCCGTCCACGCGGGGCAGGCACGTCCCGGTTGTTGCATCCGGTGCAAGGAACCGCCCGGATGACCCGTTCCGCGGACGTGGATCGGGCGCTTGTTGCCACCCGCTGCACGCGAGGCCGGCGACGCCTCATGAGCGCGCCGCCATGACCGACCCGGCTCGGACGGCCGCGGTGATCCTCGCCGCCGGGACGGCGTCGCGATTCGGCGCGGCCAAGGTCTTCGCCCCGCTCGGCGACCGGCCACTCGTCGACCGGGTCATCGATGCCGCGGCGGCGGCCGGCCTCGGTGAGATCGTCGTGGTCCTCGGCCCGGCGTCCCCGGCGGAGGCGTCCGCCGACCTCGATCGCGTGCGCGTCGTGCGCAACCCGCGCCCGGAAGACGGCCTGTCGGGCTCCGTCCGGATCGGGCTGGCGGCGCTGGGCGCGGACGTGGATGCCGCCCTCGTCCTCCTCGGCGACCAACCGCTCGTGAGCCCGATCGTGATCCGGGCGCTCCTCGACGCGAAGGTGCCGGCCGGCCGCTCGATCGTCGTCCCGCGCTACGCCGGCGGTGGCGGCCAGAACCCGACGCTCGTGCTGCGGGATGGTTGGACGCTGGCGGACGACCTGACGGGTGACCGTGGCTTCGGTCCGCTCATCGCCGCGCGCCCGGCGCTCGTCGTGGAGGTCGCCGCGGACGGCTCGAACCCCGACGTGGACACGCCGGGGGATCTTTCCCTGGTGGCGTGGGCGGTCCAGGTCCGGGCGAACCGGGAGCAGGTGGATCGCGTCCGCGAGGTCGGCGATGGCGACTTCTACGCGACGACGACGAGCCTGTTCCGCGCCGACCCGCGACGCCCCGACGTCGAGGATGCGACCCTCGCCGTCCTCCGCGCGACCGCCCGGTCGGGTGAGACCTGGCTCGACATCGGCGCGGGCGCCGGGCGGTATGCCCTGCCACTCGCGCTCGCGGTCGGGCCGGCCGGCGAGGTCATCGCGGTCGAGACGTCCCCGGGGATGCTCGGGGCCCTGCGCGAGGGACTCGCCGACCACGAGATCGCCAACGTCCACGTGATCGACGGCCGTTGGCCGCTGAACGAGGGCGTCCTGCCGATGCCCGCCGCTGACGTCGCGCTCATCGCCCACGTGGGTTACGACATCGAGGCGATCGGTCCCTTCGTGGACGCGATGGAGGCCGCGGCCCGCCGCCTGTGCGTGGCGGTGATGATGGAGCGGACGCCGGCCTCGGTCGCCGAGCCGTTCTGGCCGCCCGTCCACGGCGAGGAGCGGATCCCGCTCCCGGCCCTGCCCGCGTTCGTCGAGCTGCTGCAGGCGCGCGGGCGCGCACCGGAGGTCCGGATGGTGGAGCGGGGCGATCGGTCGTTCCCCGATCGCGATGGCGCCCTCGGCTTCCTGCGGCGTCAGACTTGGGTCGCGCCCGACGGCGACAAGGACCGCCGCCTCCAGGCCGAGCTCGACGAGCGTCTGCTCCCGCGACCCGACGGCACGGTCGGCCTGCGCGATGTCCCCGATCTCGCGGTCGGCGTGATCACCTGGGAGCCGACGGGGAGGCCGGCGGCGCCTGTCTGGAGCGGTGTCCGTTCAGAGGCGCGAGACGACGAGCTTGGCCAGGGTCTCCTGGCCGGCTTCCAGAGTTGCAGCCAGCGTCGATCGGACGCGAGGACCCGGGAGCGTGTGCGTTACCGGTGGTCCTGGATGAGGCGCACCGCGAGTTTCACCGCGGGGGCGTAGGCCGCCGCGCGAGCGTCCATCGAGTCTGGATCGACCACGACATCAGCGATGATTCGAAACAGCAGCGCGCGCGCAAGCAACTGGCCGAACTCATCGATGTCCATGGCCGAGGTCAACTCGGACACGCGGGCCCCCTCCCAGACAAGGGCGTCAGCGACGACGATCGCACTGGCGAACTCGGCTGGCCGCCAGTAGGGCGACAGATCGATCACCGCAGGCGGTAGCGGATCATCTGCGAACAGCACATTGCCCGTCAGGTCGCCGTGAATGACCTGGGACGGGCCCCGGACAGGCGCGAGGACCGCCTCGAGCTGGGTGACATGGGGCGTATCGCGATATGGGGCGAGCGGGATGTCGCCCCAGGCAGCGCGGTCCGCCACGGCCCACGGATCCGCTCGCGAGGCGAGGAACTCAGGGCGAGCGACCTGAGACAAGGCCCAGTGGAGTCGCCGTCCGACCGCGATGATGTCGGACCAGCGGCGCGGCTCGTGGCGGCCGAGGCAGAACACCGAGGCACTCCAGCCACCCACGATGAACGTGCCGCCCGTGGAGCGCTCGGGTCTGCCGACGCGAACCATTTCCGGCGGGACTTCTATAAGGACGCGAGCCTGCCACGCGAGAGCCTCTTCGCTGGTGTCGGCGGGCTTGAGCACGACATCGTCAGCATGCCAGGCCAGGCCCTGCCCGCCGCTCAGCGCCGTCGGCGATCCGCTCACCCCGAATGCGGCAAGGACATCCTGCGGCGGCGGCGACCCGAACGGCGCGTTGCTCGTCATGTGCACATCGTCAGCATCCTGACCGGGCGCGCAACATCAAGGACGCGCAACGGGACTTGCCAACCGGCCTTGGCGCACAAGGGCGGGCAGACGATCCTCGAGACCGGCGGCGAGCTGGTGGCGGAGGCGGGCTGACGCCGTCAGCCGAGGTTCGGAAGCGGGTCGAGCCGGATGCGTTCAGCGTCGGACTCGACCGCTCCCGGGCTGCCGAAACCAGCCGCGGTCGCCGGCGCCCGGAATCACCGACTCCGGGCCGACCCCTCCAGCCTCGCTCAGCCGCTCAGCCGGCGCGGCGCCCGCCGTGCGACGCGGGTGTCTCGACGATCCGGGCACTCCCCGCGGCCGGCCGGATGGTGCTCTCGTGGCCGTCGTCCCAGCGGACCCGGTAGCGCTGCCCGGCGCTCGAGTCGATCAGCTCGAGGATCTCACCCTCCCGCGGAGCCAGGCCGACTCGCTCCGACTCGATGACGATTCGGTCGCCGATCTTGACGGACATCTCGACCGCCTCCTGTGCTTGGGGAACCCTTGCGACGACCATCGCGCTTCGGGGCGGGGGAGGCCAGAGCCGGAGGTCACCATCGGCTCCGCGATCGGTTCGTGTGCAGATATCACGCCTCGTGATGCAAGGTGCCTCGTTCCCATCGGGAAACGCCGAATCGGCCCCACCCATCACCGCGGGTGATATCTGACACCAAACGAGGCGTACGCCGTGGCTAGCATCACCGCCGGTGATATCTGACACGAAAGGGGGCCGGGTCGGGCCCCGGAAGTGGCCAAGAGGCGGCGTGGGCTGGGCGTGGCCGGAACGCGCGGCCGGGACGGACGGGCCCAACACCCCAGGGCCCTGTTCCGCAAACGATTTCCGTTGACGAGCGCAGCACCCGGACCTACTATCTGGGCCTCACCCTGCGCCTCCTGACCCGCCACTACCGCGTTCGTCAGCGATGCATGCTGATTCGCGTCGCTCACCGTGGCGGACCTCGAGTCCCGGGTCCGTTGAGCCGTTCAGATCCGCCGGGCACTGGCGGTCGTAGATAGCTCCCACGGGAGCGAGGAGGGCTGAGGCGACCATGATCCCTGGGCAGTTCGAATACGCCCGTCCGGCGAGCATCGCCGAGGCGCTCAGGATCCTCAAGGACAACGAAGGTAGCGCCAAGGTGCTATCCGGGGGCTACAGCCTCCTGCCGCTGCTCAAGCTCCGCCTCGCCCAGCCGGAACTCCTCGTCGACATCCGCGACCTCGACGGCATGGACACCATCGTCGAGGCGGACGACGACCTCCGGATCGGGGCCCGAAGCACCCACGCCAAGCTCGCGGCCGACGACCGGATCGCGGCCCGGCATCCGCTCCTCCACGAGGCGGCATCGGGGATCGGCGATCCGCAGGTCCGCAACTGGGGGACGATCGGCGGCTCGTGCGCCCACGCGGATCCATCCTCCGACTGGCCGGCGGTCCTGCTCGCGACCCGGGCCACGATCATCTGCCGGAGCGAATCCGGCGAGCGCGCCATCGCAGCCCGCGACTTCTTCCTGGACACGTTCCAGACGGCCATCGAGCCGACCGAGCTGCTGACCGAGATCCGCATCCCGAACTCCACGGGCCGGAGCACCGGTGCCTATGAGAAGCTCGAGCGGCGCGCCGGCGACTTCGCCACGGTGGGCGTGGCGGTCCAGCTCGAGATCGGCGACGACGGACGCATCTCCGCGGCGGGCGTCGCCCTGACGGCCGTGGCAGAGACCCCGTTCGCGGCGACCGGCGCGGAGACCGCCCTCGTCGGCCAGGCTCCCTCGGAGGCCGTTTTCAAGGCGGCGGGCGCGGCAGCCGCGGCGCAGAGCCGACCTACGACCGACAGCCACGGCCCCGCCGAGTACAAGCGGGCCATGGCCGCCGAGATCACCGTCCGGGCCCTCCGACGTGCGGTCGAACGCACGCTGGCCGGTTCGGCGCAGCGTTGACGGAAGGGACAGCAAGGTGAGTACGCATCACATCAGCGTCACCGTCAACGGTGAGGCGCACGAGGCGGACGTCGAGCCCCGACTCCTCCTCGTCCATCTCCTGCGCGAGAATTTCGGGCTGACGGGCACCCACATCGGCTGCGACACGAGCAACTGCGGCGCATGTACCGTCGTCGTCGACGGTGTCTCCGCCAAGTCGTGCACGATGCTCGCCGTCTCGGCCAACGGCTCGAGCGTCAAGACGATCGAGGGCATGGCCACCGGCGCGACCCTCCACCCGCTCCAGCAGGCGTTCTGGGATCAGCACGGGCTCCAGTGCGGCTTCTGCACCCCGGGCATGATCATGCAGGCCTCGACCATGCTCGAGGACAACCCGGACCCGAACGAAGACGAGATCCGCCTCGGCATCAGCGGCAACCTCTGCCGGTGCACGGGCTACGTGAACATCGTCAAGGCGATCCAGCAGGCCGCCGGTGAGCTTCGGACGGCGCAGGACGCGCCGGCCGAGCAGGCTGCGGCGAGGTAACCGAGATGACCGAGATCGCCACCCACACCACTCCCGAAGTCGGGGGCATGGGCCACTCCGTCAAGCGCAAGGAAGACCCGCGCTTCATCCAGGGCAAGGGCACGTTCATCGACGACATCGTCCTGCCGGGCATGCTCTATCTCGACATCGTCCGGAGCCCGTACGCCCACGCCACGATCAAGGGCATCGACGCGACCGAGGCTCTCAAGATCCCGGGCGTGCTCGCCGTCATCACCGGGGCCGACCTCGAGAAGGCCGGCCTGCACTGGATGCCCACGCTGGCCGGCGACAAGCAGATGGTGCTGCCGACCACGACGGTCATGTACCAGGCCCAGGAAGTCGCGGCCGTCGTCGCCACGACGCGCTACATCGCGGCCGACGGCGTGGCCGCCGTCACCGTGGACTATGAGCCCCTGCCGGTCATCGTCGACCCGCACAAGGCCCTCGAGCCCGACGCGTTCGTGCTGCGCCCGGACCGCGGCCCGGAGAAGGCGAATAACCACATCTGGCACTGGGAGTCGGGCGACCGCGCCGAAACCGACGCCTCGCTGGCCGCGTCCGAGGTCCGGGTCGAGCAGGACATCTACATCCCGCGCATCCACGTCGCGTCGATCGAGACGTGCGGTGCGATCGCCGACTGGGATCCGATCCGCAGCCACCTGACCCTGCACATGACGAGCCAGGCACCGCACGCGATCCGCACGGTCCTGGCCCTCGTGTCGGGCCTCCCGGAGCACAAGATCCGGGTCATCACCCACGACATCGGCGGCGGGTTCGGCGGCAAGGTGCCGGTCTATCCCGGGTATGTGCTCGCGGTCGTCGCCTCACTCACCGTCGGCAAGCCGATCAAGTGGATCGAGGATCGCTCCGAGAACCTGCAGGCCGACTCGTTCGCCCGCGACTATCACATCCACGCCGAGCTCGGCTCGACGAAGGACGGCCATCTGACCGGGCTCAAGGTCCGCACGATCGCCGATCACGGCTACACCGATGCGGCAGCGGACCCCTCGAAGTTCCCGGCCGGCCTGTTCAACGTCATCACCGGCTCGTACGACCTCAAGCACGCGTTCGTCGAGGTCGACGGCGTCTACACGAACAAGCCGCCCGGCGGCGTCGCGTACCGCTGCTCGTTCCGGGTGACCGAGGCCGTCCACGCCATCGAGCGGATGGTCGACATCGTGGCCCACGACATCGGCATGGACCCGGCCGAGATCCGGATGAAGAACTTCATCCAGCCCGAGCAGTTCCCGTACCACACGCCGACCGGCTGGGACTACGACTCCGGGAACTACCCGGCGGCCCTGCGCAAGGCGATGGACATCATCGACTACGAGGGCCTGCGCAAGGAACAGGTCGAGAAGCGCGCCAAGGGCGAGCTCATGGGCATCGGCATCAGCAGCTTCACCGAGATCGTCGGGGCCGGGCCGTCCAAGGACTTCGACATCATCGGCATCAAGATGTTCGACAGCTGCGAGATCCGGGTCCACCCGACCGGCAAGGTCATGGCCCGCATCGGCGTCCAGACCCAGGGCCAGGGTCACGAGACCACGTTCGCCCAGATCATCGCCGAGGAGCTCGGCTTCCCGGTCGCCGACATCGCCATCGAGTACGGCGACACGGATACCGCCCCATACGGCCTGGGCACGTACGCCAGTCGCTCGACCCCGGTCGCCGGCGCGGCCACGGCCATGGCCTCGCGCAAGATCAAGGACAAGGCCCGCAAGATCGCCGCGCATCTCCTCGAGGCGAGCGAGGACGACCTCGAGTGGACCAACGGGAAGTTCTCCGTCAAGGGTTCACCCGAGAAGTCCAAGACGATTCAGGAGATCGCCTTCGCGGCCTACACCAACCATCCGCAGGGGATGGAGGCCGGCCTCGAGGCCGTCGACTACTACGACCCGCCGAACCTCACGTTCCCCTTCGGGAGCTACATCTGTGTCGTGGACATCGACAAGGGAACGGGCCAGGTCAAGGTCCGCCGCTTCGTCGCCGTCGACGACTGCGGCAACATCATCAATCCCATGATCGTCGACGGGCAGATCCACGGCGGGCTGACGATGGGCTTCGCGCCGTCGCTGCTCGAGGAGATCTCGTACGACGAGAACGGCAACAACCTGGCCGGCACGTTCATGGACTACCTGCTGCCGACCGCGGTGGAGACGCCGCACTGGGAGACCGACAAGACCGTCACGCCCTCGCCGCACCACCCCATCGGGGCCAAGGGCGTCGGGGAATCGGCGACCGTGGGCGCTCCGCCGGCGATCGCGAACGCGGTGGTG
>DASVIK010000051.1:0-5680 GCA_036382135.1 Candidatus Limnocylindrales bacterium
GTGGAACACGATGATCTCGTCGATCCGGTTGAGGAACTCCGGGCGGAACTGGAGCCGGAGCGATTCGATGACCTGGGACTTCATCTCCTCGTAGGCCGCCGCTCCGGCCGCGTCGCCGCGACCCGCGAACCCGGCGATGAACTGCGAGCCGACGTTGCTCGTCATGATCACGACCGAATTCTTGAAGTCGACCGTGCGGCCCTGGCCGTCGGTCAGCCGCCCGTCGTCGAGGACCTGGAGCAGGACGTTGAACACGTCCGGGTGGGCCTTCTCGATCTCGTCGAACAGGATCACCTGGTACGGCCGGCGGCGGACGGCCTCGGTCAGCTGGCCGCCCTCGTCGTAGCCGACGTAGCCCGGGGGCGCGCCGACCAGGCGCGATACCGCGAACTTCTCCATGTACTCGCTCATGTCGATGCGGACCATCGCGTTGTCGTCGTCGAACATGAACTCGGCCAGGGCCCGGGCAAGCTCGGTCTTGCCTACGCCCGTCGGGCCGAGGAACAGGAACGAGCCGATCGGCCGGCGCGGGTCCTTGAGCCCGGCCCGGGCGCGCCGGACGGCATCGGACACGGCGGCGATCGCCTCGTCCTGGCCGACGACCCGCTGATGGAGGCGCTCCTCCATCTGGACGAGCTTGGCGGTCTCGCCTTCCAGGAGCTTGGTGACCGGCACGCCCGTCCAGGCGGCCACGATCCCCGCGATGTCGTCGGCCCCGACCTCCTCCTTGAGCAGCCGGCCGGGCCCCTGGAGGGTGGCCAGCGCGGCGGCCTGCTCCTTGAGCCGGGCCTGGAGCTCGACGAGGGTCCCGTACTTCAGCTGGGCGGCGGTCCCGTAGTCGGCTTCGCGCTCAGCCTGCTCGATGCGGGTCTGGAGCCCTTCGAGCTCCGACTTGGTGGCGCGCATGGCGGCGATGGCCGACTTCTCGGCCTCCCAGCGCTGCTTCATCGCGTCGGCCTCTTCGGCGATGTCGGCCAGCTCGCGCTCGAGGGCGGCGAGCCGGGCCTTCGAGGCGTCGTCGGATTCCTTGCGCAGGGCCTCGCGCTCGATCTCGAGCTGGATGCGCCGCCGTTCGAGCTCGTCGAGCGCGACCGGCATCGAGTCGATCTCCATGCGCAGCCGGCTGGCGGCCTCGTCCACGAGGTCGATGGCCTTGTCGGGCAGGAACCGCTCGGTGATGTAGCGATCCGACAGGGTGGCGGCCGCGACGAGCGCCGAATCGGTGATCCGGACCCCGTGGTGGACCTCGTAGCGTTCACGCAGGCCGCGCAGGATCGAGATCGTCTCCTCGACCGTGGGCTGGTCCACGACGACGGGCTGGAAGCGCCGCTCGAGCGCGGCGTCCTTCTCGATGTACTTGCGGTACTCGTCGAGCGTCGTCGCGCCGATGGTGTGGAGCTCGCCCCGGGCGAGCATCGGCTTGAGCAGGTTCGAGGCGTCCATCGCGCCCTCGGCGGCGCCGGCCCCGACGACCGTGTGGAGCTCGTCGATGAACAGGATGATCTGTCCCTCGGCGTCCTTGATGTCCTTGAGGACGGCCTTGAGCCGCTCCTCGAACTCGCCCCGGAACTTGGCCCCTGCGATGAGCGCGCCCAGGTCGAGCGAGACGACCCGCTTCTCCTTGAGTGTCTCGGGCACGTCGCCGCGGACGATGCGCTGGGCGAGGCCCTCGGCGATGGCCGTCTTGCCGACGCCCGGCTCGCCGATGAGGACCGGGTTGTTCTTCGTCCGCCGCGAGAGGACCTGGATGACCCGGCGGATCTCTTCGTCCCGGCCGATGACCGGGTCGAGCTTGCCCGCCCGTGCCTCCGCGGTCAGGTCGCGCCCGTACTTCTCGAGCGCCTGGTAGGTGCTCTCCGGGTTGGCCGAGGTCACCCGCTGGCCGCCGCGCACGCCCTGGAGCGCGCCCAGGATCGCCTCGCGCCCGGCGCCGCGCTTCTCCAGGAGGGTCTGGCCCTCCCCGCCGACCTCGGCGATGCCGAGGAGCAGGTGCTCGGTCGAGACGTAGTCATCGGACAGGCGCCGGGCCTGCTGCTGGGCGAGCTCGATGGCCCGGGTCGCCCGGCGATCCACCGTCAGGGAGCCGCCCTCGATCCGGGCCCGTCGGGCGAGGAGCGCGGCGAGCTCGCCGCGCAGCTCGGGCAGGTCGACGCCCAGCCGACGAAGCGTCTCGGCCGGGACGCCGTCCTCCGGCTCGATGAGCGCGGAGAGGAGGTGCTCCGCGTCGAGCACCGGACTGTGAAGCGCCTGGGCGAGCCCCTGGGCGCGGACGATCGCCTCCTGCGCCTTTTCGGTGAATCGGTCGAGTTGCATGACGGTCCTTAGCGTACGTGAGGAAGCGGGGGGCGCCCGTCAGGGCGTCGTCGCGCGTGGGTCGGGCTGGTCGACGAGGTCGAGGAAGGTCGCGGCGGCTTCGGCGGCCTCGGAGGAGAGCTTCGCCGGGACGACGACCCGCACCTTGGCGTACAGGTCGCCGTTGCCGTCGCCCTTGAGGCGCGGCATCCCCTGGCCCTTGAGCCGGAACACGCGCCCGGTCTGGGTGCCGGGCGGGATCGTCAGGAGCACCCGGCCGCGGAGCGTCGCGACCGGCACTTCCGCGCCGAGCAGTGCCTCGCGCAGGCTGATGAGCAGCTCCCGATGCAGGTCGGCGCCGTGACGGGTGAACACCGGATGAGGCCGCGTCTTCGTGACGACATAGAGGTCCCGGTCGTCGCCGCCGCGTCCCGCGAGCCTGATCCGGCTGCCGGTGTCGACGCCGCGCGGGATATTCACCTCGAGCCGCTTGTCGTCGACCTCGACGATGCGCTTCGTCCCGTGGAACGCCTCCTCGAGGTCGATGTCCGCGGTGGCCTCGACCGATCCCCGGCCGCCGCCGCTCCCGTCGCCCCGCCGTCCGCCGGCGCCGCGCGATGCCGAGCTCGCTCCTCCGCCGGCCGTATCGAACCGCATGTCCCCGAGGATCTCCTCGAACGATGGGCTCGCGCCGGCCGTCTGGGCGCGCATCCGCGCCCCTTCCGCGCGGCTGCCCTCGGCCGGTCGCGTACCCGGCGCCGCACCGCTGAAGAACATGCGGAAGAAGTCGGAGAAGCCGCCGGCGTCGCCGCCCCGGAACTCGTAGTGGACGTTGCCGCCGGCCTGTCCGCGCCCGCCCCCACCCCCGAAGCCGGCGAACGGCCCGCCGGGCCCGAACGGATCGCCCGCGCCCGCCCCGGCCGAGGAGTAGCGCTCCCAGTCGGCGCCCAGGGCGTCGTACTTGGCGCGCTTGTCCGGGTCCGACAGGACCTCGTTGGCCTCGTTGACGTCCTTGAAGCGTCGCTCCGCCGTCTTGTCGCCGGGCTTGATGTCCGGGTGGACCTCACGGGCGAGCTTGCGGAACGCCTTCTTGATCTCGCCCTGGGAGGCCGTGCGGGGAACTCCCAGGGTCTGGTAATAGTCTCGGTACTCCATCAGCAGGCCCTCCGCCCGCCCGGGGTCTCCGGCTGCGATGCGCCCGGCTCAGCTCGCCGAGCGCGTTCGACCGCCGTGCAAGCCCGTGGGGCGGTCCGGCATGACGATGGCCGGCGGCTGGTCCGCCGGTGGGAACGGCGGCCGCCGGACGTGGCCGCTCGGCTCGACGGGCTCCTCCTTCGGCGCAGGCTCGAGCTTCGTCGCGACCGGCGGCTTCGGCGCCAGGGGCACCGGCTTGCGCCGGAGCGCGGCGTCGAGCGCCTGCTCCGAGGAGTCGACCGGGATGATCTTGATCTGCTTGCGGATCTCGTCCGGGATGTCGCGCAGGTCCTTCTCGTTCTTGCGCGGGATGATCACCACCTTGGCGCCCGAAAGGTGCGCCGCGAGGATCTTCTGCTTGAGCCCGCCGATCGGCAGGACCCGGCCCCGGAGGGTGATCTCGCCGGTCATGGCCACGTCCTTGCGGACGGGGATGCCGGTGAACGCGCTCACCATCGCGGTGGCCATCGTGATGCCGGCGGACGGCCCGTCCTTGGGAGTGGCTCCCGCCGGGACGTGGATGTGGAGGGTGTTCTTCTCGAAGACCTCGCGCTCGATGCCCAGCGCGCTCGCGTGGCTGCGGATCCACGAGAGGGCGGCCCGGGCGGACTCGCGCATCACCTCGCCGAGCTGGCCGGTGAGGATGAAGTCCTCCTTGCCCTCCATGATCGTGACCTCGATCGCGACGACGTCGCCGCCGACCTCGGTCACGACCAGGCCGGTCGCCGAGCCCACCTGGTCCTCGGGCTCGAGCTCGCCGTACTCGAAGCGCGGAGGGCCGAGATACTCGTCGAGCTTCTTGATGTTGACGATGGTCTTGCGCTTGCGACCCTCCGCGACCGTGCGGGCGACCTTGCGCATGATGTTGGCGATCTCGCGCTCGATGTTCCGGACTCCGGCCTCGTGGGTGTAGGCCTGGACGATCTCGAGGAGCGCCTCGTCCGTGATGTCGATGTGCTTCGGCTTGAGCCCGTGGTTCTCCATCTGCTTGGGGATGAGGAACCGGCGGGCGATCCCGACCTTCTCCTTCTGCGTGTAGCCCGGCAGCTGGATGACCTCCATCCGGTCGCGCAGCGCCGCGGGGATCGGGTCGAGCAGGTTGCCGGTCGCGATGAACAGCACCTTGCGCAGGTCGAACGGCACCTCGAGGTAGTTGTCCTGGAAGGTGTTGTTCTGCTCGGGGTCGAGGACCTCGAGCAGGGCGCTCGACGGGTCGCCCCGGAAGTCCATCCCGATCTTGTCGACCTCGTCGAGCATGAACACGGGATTGTTCGTGCCGGCCGTCTTGATGTTCTGGATGATCCGGCCGGGCAGGGCGCCGATGTAGGTCCGGCGGTGGCCGCGGATCTCCGCTTCGTCGTGGATCCCGCCTAGGCTCATCCGGACGAACTTGCGACCCATCGCCCGGGCGATGCTCTTGCCCAGGCTCGTCTTGCCCACGCCGGGGGGTCCGACGAAGGCGAGGATGGGGCTGCGGATCGTATCGGCCAGGGTCCGCACCGCGAGGTACTCGAGGATGCGCTCCTTGATCTTCTCGAGGCCGTAGTGATCCTCGTCGAGGATCTTGGCCGCTTCCTTGATGTCGAGGAGGTCCTCGCTCGACACGTTCCAGGGCAGCCCGACGAGCCAGTCGACGTACGTGCGGATCACGCCGACCTCGGGGCTCGCCGACGGGATCCGGCTCATCCGGTCGATCTCCTTGATCGCCCGGGTCTTGATCTCCTCCGGCATGCCGGCGGCCTCGACCTTGTCGCGGAGCTCGTTGATCTCGGCCTGCTGCGGGTCGTCCTCGCCGAGTTCACGCTGGATCGCCTTGAGCTGCTCGCGCAGGATGTACTCGCGCTGGGTCTTGTCCATCTCGGACTTGACTTCGTTCTGGATCCGGCCCTTGAGCTCGAGGCTCTCGACCTGGCGGGCGAGGAAGGTGCTGACGAGCTTGAGGCGTTCGACGACGTCGACGGTCTCGAGCAGCTCCTGGCGCTGTTCGGTGGACATGTCCGGGCTGTACGCGACCATGTCGGCCAGCAGGCCGGGCTCGCTGATGTTGCGCGCGGCGACCGCGGCCTCCGGCGGCACGGGTGCCCCATTGGCGACGTACTGCTCGATCTGGGCCTGGACGGTGCGCATGAGCGCCTCGACCTCGACCCCGGCCGGCGACAGGTCGCTGAGCTCTTCGACGATCGCCGTGATGTGC
>DASVIK010000052.1:0-4222 GCA_036382135.1 Candidatus Limnocylindrales bacterium
CGACGACGTCCCGGCGGCCGAGAAGCGGCGGCGCCTGAACACGCTCCTCGACGCCCAGGAGGCCATCGGCCTGGAGCGCAACCGGGCCTTCCTGGGCCGGACGGTCGAGGTCCTCGTCGACACGATCGTTCCGGCGCGCAGCCACGACCACGCCGACGAGGGCACGGCGCCGGGTCCGGTCACCGACGGAGCGCGCGTCCTCGCCGCCGCGGGCTCGGACGCAGGCACGGATCCGGGCCCGGACGCGGTCCGGCTGTCCGGCCGCTCCCGTGAGAACAAGCTCGTCCACCTGATGGGTCCGGCGGCTCTCCTCGGGACCCTCGTTGCGGTCCGCGTCGACCACGCCGGCCCATACGCGCTCCGCGGAGCCCTCGCCTGAGCCAGCACCAGGCGGACGGGGCCGCCGGCGGGGCGCCGCCACTCATCGTCATCGGCGGGGCGACCGCGACGGGCAAGACCGGACTCGCGATCCGCCTGGCGCTCGCGATCGGACCGGAGCTGGGTCGACCGGTCGAGATCGTCTCGGCCGACTCGCGCCAGGTCTACCGTGGCCTCGACATCGGCACGGCCAAGGCGACCCGCGAGGAGCGCGCCGGGATCGTCCATCACGGTCTCGATCTCGTGGACCCGGACGAGCCGTTCAGCGTCGCGGACTTCGTCACCCATGCCGGGGCCGTGCTGGCGGACCTCGCGGCGCGGGGCGGGATCGCGATCCTCGCCGGGGGCACCGGCCTGTACCTGCGCGCGGTCACGCGGCGGCTCGACCCGCGGACGCTGCCCTCGGATCCGGTGCTCCGTGCCCGGCTCCGCGGGGAGCTCGCAGCGGACGGACTCCCCGCCGCCGTCGAACGCCTCCGGGTGCTCGCCCCGACCGCGGCGGCCCGCATCGACCTGGCGAACCCACGGCGCGTCGAGCGCGCCCTGGAGATCGCGACACTCCGGGGCGACGCGCCGCTGCCGTCGCCGGGGCGGTACGCCGGGCCGCTCCTCTTGCTCGGCCTCGCCGTCGAGCCCGCCACCCTGCGGGACCGGATCGCGACCCGGGCCCGCCAACAGTTCGCGGCCGGCCTCGCCGAGGAGGCAGCGGAGCTGCGCCGCCGGTTCGATCCGAGCCTGCCGGCCTTCTCGGCGATCGGCTACCGCGAGGCCTGGGCGGTCCTCGACGGCACGCTCACCCGAGAGGCAGCGATCGATCTCGACGCGGCGCGCAATGTCGCGTTCGCCCGGCGCCAGCGGACCTGGTTCCGATCCGAACCGGGCATCACGTGGCTTGACGCGACGGGCGGGGACCCGACGGACGCCGCGCTGGAGCTCGCCCGTCCCTTCCTCGCCCCGGCGTTCGACCAGCCGGGCCGGTAGACTACCCCGGCCATGGCCCGCCCCACCACGATCGAGCTCACGCCCCCGGTCGAGCGCGCCTTCCTCATCGCGGTGGACACCGGCGACGACAGCGGCTGGACGGCCCAGGAATCGCTCGTCGAGCTCGCCAATCTCGCCACCACGGCCGGAGCGGAGGTGGTCGGCGCCGAGTGGCAGAACCGCCGCCACGTCGATCCCAACTGGTACATCGGCAAGGGCAAGGCCGAGGAACTCGTCGCGGCCCGGTCGGAGACCGGCTTCGACCTGCTCGTCGCCGACGACGAGCTCAGCCCGGCCCAGCAGAAGGCGCTCGAGAGCCTCCTCAACGTCAAGGTCATCGACCGCAGCCGGCTCATCCTCGACATCTTCGCCCAGCACGCCCAGACCCACGAGGGCCGCCTCCAGGTGGAGCTCGCCCAGCTCGAATACCAGCTCCCGCGCCTGACCAAGCTGTGGACCCACCTGTCGCGGACCGGCGGCGGGATCGGGACCCGGGGACCCGGCGAGAGCCAGCTCGAGACCGACCGGCGGATCATCCGCGACCGGATCAAGAAGATGAAGGAGCGGGTCGAGCAGGTCCGCCAGCATCGGGAGACTGCCGCGCGAGGGCGCGATCGACGTCTCACGCCGACGGTCGGCATCGTGGGCTACACGAACGCCGGCAAGTCGACGCTGCTCAACGCGCTCGTCGGCTCCGAGGTCGCCCGAGCCGAGGACAAGCTGTTCGCGACGCTCGATCCCACGAGTCGCCAGGTCCGCCTGGGCGAGGGCCAGACCGCGATCCTCACCGACACGGTCGGGTTCATCCACAAGCTCCCGCACCAGCTCGTCGACGCGTTCCGGGCGACCCTTGAGGAGGTCAATCGGGCCGACGTCCTGGTCGAGGTCGTCGACGCGTCCGACCCACACAGTACCGAGCATCGGGCCACCGTCCAGCTCGTCCTCGACGAGCTCGGCGCCGGCGACAAGCCGCGCCTCACCGCGTACAACAAGGCCGATCTCGTGAAGCCGGCGGCACAGGATGGCGCGGCCCTGGCGCCGGTCGTCGGTGGCTCCGTCTCGATCAGCGCCGTAACCGGCTACGGGCTCGATACGCTCCGGCTCGGGCTCTCGGCCCTGCTTGCCTCGCTCTGGGTCGAGGTCGACGTGGCCGTCCCGTATGCCGCCGGCGAGCTGCTCGCGCGCGTCCGGGAGCGCGGCACCGTCGAGGTCGAGTACGGCGAGCGCGAGGTGCGGGTGCGGGGCCGCGTGGCGCCGCAGTTGGCCGGCGAACTGGCCGCGGCCGCCGAGCGCTGGTCGGAATCGCTCCGCGGCGATGCGGCCGATCCGGCCGACGTCGCGCCGCTCGGGCGCTGAGGCGGGCATGGCGACCGCGAAGACGTGGCTTCGCCGCGCGGGCCGAGGCACGCTGGCGGACGGCGCGACCCTCATCTGGTCCGCGGCGGACGGCGAACGCGGCCGCCGCTGGCGCGCGACGTCGATCGTGGACGGCCGCCTGACCCACGCCGTCATGCTCGAAACGAGCCCCGGCGGCCGGATCGTGCGCCTGGAGCTCGCGACGGCCTCAGGCCTCCTGACGCTCCATCCCGCCGCCGACGGCCGATCGATGCACGGCAACATCGTCCATGTCGGCGGCGTCCGGCCGCTTTCGTTCGCGTGGGGCGCCGATCACGAGCTCGAGATCGTGGATCGTCCCGGCCCGAGCGCGGTGATGCTCCGCAGGCTCGCGAAGAAGGTCGAGGTCGGGGGAGGGGAGACGGTCCCGGTCCTCTCGATCGATGCCTCGCTCGTCGTGCGACCCGGAACTCGCCTCGTCCGACGCCTCGCGCCCGAGCGCTGGCTCATCGCCGACGTCTCCGGCGGCCGTGAAACGACGATCGAGCTCGACGCGGACGGGATCCCGGTGCTCGGCGCGTCGGCGGACTGGCAGCTGGACGCCTAGCAGCAGCTCCGGCGGCCCTCGGTCAGTTCCGCAGGCCGATCGCGTCCACCGAGATGGTCGGCCGGCCCGACGTGCCCAGGTTCGTGATGACGACCGTGTGCGGTCCGGCGACAAGGCCCTTGGCGAACAGCAGGACGCGGTGATGGGTCGTGGTCGCCCGACGACCCGCGTAGGTGCCCTCGTCGACGGTCTTGCTCACCCCGTCGATCGTCACGCGCATCCGTCCCAGGTGGATGCCCGTCGTGCCGATGAGATAGAACGCAGAACCCGTGAACTTGATCGTCATCGTCGCGCCGGGACGGCTCGTCGCGGTCTCGGTCCCCTTGAAGTCCGCAGCCGATCGAAGATGGACCGTGCCGAGGCTGAAGTGGTAGGCGCGGTCGTCGGTCGGGACCACGACGCGGACCACGTGCCATGAGGCCGCGTTGCCGACGGCGTCCTGGGCGGTCACGCCGATGTACCAGGTCCCGGCGGACAGCCCGGTGAAGGTCCGGGAGCGGCCCGACTGTGGCTGGCCCGCCGACCAGGCGCCGGTCGCGCCCTTCTTCGTGCGGACGTAGTAGCGGGTCACCCCGACGTTATCCGACGCCGCGAAGGACACGACGAAGGATCCGTCCATCGAGCGAACCAGGTAGGGAGCCGAGAGACGGGTCATGACCGGCGCCGATGCGTCGACCGAGATGGTCATCTGGCGCCAGGCCGACCAGTTGGCGGCGGCGTCCTTGGCGCGCACGGCGATCGTCCAGGTGCCGCTCGAGAGCGTGAAGACCTTGGACCGAGCGGTCTGGTTCAGGGGGGTCGCCCATGCCGCCGCTCCGTGCTTCGTCCGCGTCTGGTACCCGGTGACGCCGAGGTTGTCCGTGGCCGTCCACGTCGCGATGAACGTCCCGCGCGCGTGGGTGGGCGCCGTGAGCCCGGTCA
>DASVIK010000053.1:0-1758 GCA_036382135.1 Candidatus Limnocylindrales bacterium
GGTCGCGCGGGCGAGCTGCTGGAGGCGCAGCAGCGCTTCGAGCGCCGCCGGCCCGCCAGGCGCCAGGCCGAGGCGGACGCCGGGCTGATCCGCAGGCGCGTCCGGCGCCAGCGTGACCATGGGGACGCCGAGGCGGTTGAGCTCGTCGCGCAGCAGGTCGAGGTACGCGACCCGCGCCGTGACGGGCGGATCCACGTCGAGGAGCAGGACCGCGTCCCCCGGGCGCGCGGCCTCGACCGGCCCGTGGCGAAACTCCGAGACCGAGATCGCGACCGCGGGGCGATGGGCCTTCTCGTGCCAGAGCAGGCCGGCCGATGCGGTCAGGCCGGCGGCGGACCCGAGACCCAGGATCCACAGGCGCTCGGCGCCGCCGAGAAGCGGCCCGAGCGCGGCAGCCGACGGCCAGTCGGCCACGACGTCCCGCAGCCGGCCCGCCAGCGCGGCCCGGAAGGCGGCGTCGGTGGCGACGACGCCGCGGATCGCGAGGAGCACGGCCAGGGCCGCGAGCGCGGACTTCGTGGCGGCGCCCCCTTCGTGGCCGCTCGGCGTCACGACGGCGACCCGGGCGACCTCGCACAGCGGGGAGGCGGCCGTCGCGCTGACGGCGACCACGTGGCACCCGATCGCGGCCGCCCGGCGGGCCGCCGCCACCGTCTCCGGGCTCGACCCGGACTGGGAGATCGCCACGACCAGGTCCGTGGGCAGGAACGCCTCGCCGTCGGCATCGCCGAGGACCGCCGCGGTCGACTCCCGGATCACGAGCGCGCGGTCCCGGCCCTGCTCGCGATCGCGCTTCCGCCACGACGGCGCGGCCGTCCGGGCGACGGCGAGGGATGCGCCCGTGCCGACGAGGACGGTCCGCCTGACCTGGTCGAACAGCGCCGCGAGAAGGGGTGCGGCGTGCTCGACGGCGGCCAGGGCACCTTCCACTGCGGCTGGACCCTCGGCCAGCTCGCGGCCCATCTCGTCGGGGCCGTCCGGCGCGAGGCCGGCGAGCAAGGCCATGTCTGCCGGGTCGGCGAGGCGCGCCCGGACCAGCGGATCCCGCGTGGCGTCGTCGCCCGTTGCCGCCCCCGTCACCCCTTCACGCTCCCCGCGGTCAGCCCGGCGACGATGTGTCGCTGGAAGGCGAATGCGATGAGCACCGGCGGGATCGCGGCGATCACGCCTCCCGTGGCCAGGCGCCCGAAGTCGACGCCGTAGCGGCCGATGAAGTCATTGAGCGCGACGGGCAGCGTCTTCGAGGCGTTCGACTGCGTGATCACCAGGGCGTAGAGGAACTCGTCCCAGGCGAGCAGGAACGCCAGCAGCGCGGTCGAGAGCAGCCCGGGAGTCGCAACCGGAATGATGACGCGCCACAGCACGCCGAGCCGCGAGCAGCCGTCGACGCGCCCCGCGTCGTCGAGGTCCCGCGGGATCGTCTCGATGTACCCGCGCATGAGCCACACCACGTACGGCGTCACGAACGACGAGTAGATGATGATCAGGGCGAGCGGGGTGTCGGTGAGCCCGAGCGCCTTCATGATCTGGAAGAGGGGCAGGATCAGGGCGATCGGCGGCAGCATGGTCGTGGCCATGAAGGCCAGGATCATCCAGCTCCGACCGGGGAACCTGAGCCGGGCGAAGGCGTAGGCGGCCAGCGTCCCGACGACCATCCCCACCGCGGTCGTCGCCGACGCGATCAGCATGCTGTTCATGATCGCGGCCCGGAAGCCCTGCGCGGTCTCGTCCGCCGAGCTGCCCACGGTCAGGTCGACG
>DASVIK010000054.1:0-14660 GCA_036382135.1 Candidatus Limnocylindrales bacterium
CGAAGGCGCCGGGGTGGCCCGGCGCACGGAGCAAGACTCCCGAGCGAAGGCGCCGGGGTGGCCCGGCGCACGGAGCAAGACTCCCGAGCGAAGGCGCCGGGGTGGCCCGGCGCACGGGCTTCGCGTGGTCACTCGCGACTCTTGCATCCATCCGCAACGATGGTGACGTGCCCGACCGGACCATCCTCCATGTCGACCTCGACGCCTTCTTCGCGTCGGTCGAACAGCGCGACCGACCGGAGCTCCGCGGCCGGCCGGTAGTGGTCGGCGGCGGCGGGCCCACCGATCGGGGCGTCGTCTCGGCCGCCAGCTACGAAGCCCGCAAGTTCGGCGTCCATTCGGCGATGCCGCTGCGAACGGCCGCCGCGCTCTGCCCCTCGGCGGTCTTCCTGCCCGTCGACGGGGCCAAGTACAGCGACGTCAGCCGCGAGGTCATGACGATCCTCCGGCGCTTCACTCCGCTCGTGGAGCCGATCTCGATCGACGAGGCCTTCCTCGACGTGACGGGCTCGGCGGCGCTGTTCGGCGACGGTGAGGCGATCGGCCGCCGGATCCGGGCGGAGATCGCGACCGAGCTGCGACTCACCGCGTCGGTCGGCGTCGCCCGGACGAAGCTCGTCGCCAAAGTGGCCAGCGACCTGCGCAAGCCCGACGCGCTCGTCATCGTCCCGCCGGGCACCGAGGCGGCCTTCCTCGCCCCGCTGGCCATCACCCGGCTGTGGGGCGTCGGCGAGCGGACCGCCCAGGCCCTGCGCGAGTTCGGGGTCACGACGATCGGGGACCTGGCCGCGCTCGACCCGGATCTCCTCGGCCGCCGCTTCGGCAAGGTCGGCCGGGGCCTGGCCGGGCGCGCCCAGGGGTTCGACGACGACCCGGTGGAGGACCGCGCGCCGGCCAAGTCGATCGGTCACGAGCACACCTTCGACGTGGACACGGCCGATCCCGAGATCATCGAGCGGACGCTGCTCGCGATGGCCGAGGGCGTGTCCGGGCGGCTCCGCTCCGCCGGCCTCCGGGCCGGCACCGTGACCGTCAAGATCCGCGACACGGCGTTCCGGACCATGACCCGCCAACGGACCCTCGACGAGCCGACGGACCTCACCGAGCCCATCTGGCGGACGGCGCTCGAGCTCGCCCGGCCAGAGACGCGCGGGATGCGGGTGCGGCTGCTCGGGATCACCGCCTCGAATCTCGATTCGCCCGACCAGCTGGCGATGTTCGGGCCGGAGGGCGCAGGCTCCGACACCGAGCGGCGGCACCGGGTCGTCGAGGCCGAGGACGCCATCCGGCGGCGGTACGGCGAACGGACGATCACCCGGGCTCGCCTCATCGGCACCCGGCTGCCCGCTCCGTTCGAACGCGACCCCATGACCGCGCCCGAGCATCGCGAGCCGGGCCACCCGACGCCCAAGGGTCCGCCCGAGCGGTAACGGTCCTGCCATCCTTGCGTCGATACCGTGGAGGAGTCGCCCGCACGGGCGGCGCCGCGGATCGGAGGGACGGGCATGTTCGGCGTGATCTTCATCGCCATCGGCGTGCTGTGCGTGGCTATCGGCATCGCCAGCTTCGTGCTCGCCCGCGAGGCGGCCCGGCTCCATCGCGGCCCCGAGATGCCCAGGGTGAGCATCGCCCGCGTGACGATCCTCGGCATCGTCGGTGCCGTGTTCATCGTGCTCGGTCTGGCCAACCCGCTCGTGCAGGTGCCCGCCGGCTCGGTCGGGGTGGTAACGAACTTCGGCCAGGTCCAGCCGGGCACGCTCGAGCCCGGGCTCCATGCGGTCATCCCGATCGTCCAGTCGGTCGTCAACGTGGACACCCGGGTCCAGCCGCACCAGTTCCAGGAGATCGACGCTGCGTCGAAGGAGCTCCAGACCGTCCGCCTGACGGGGACGATGAACTACCACATCGACGGCCAGTTCGCGTCCGACCTCTACCAGCGTGTCGGGACCGACTTCGCGTCGAAGATCATCGATCCGGCGTTCAACGACTTCATCAAGACGGTCGTCCCGGGCTACTCGGTCAACGACATCCTGGCCCAGCGCGACGAGATCCGGCGCTTGGCCAAGGACCAGCTGGCGGCCAACCTCAAGCAGTACCACATCATCGTGGACGACATCTACATCGCGAACATCAGCTTCTCGGACGCCTTCCAGGGTGCCATCGAGGCCAAGCAGGTCGCCCAGCAGCAGGTCGAGACGGAGCGCCAGGTCCTCGCCCAGAAGCAGATCCAGGCGCAGCAGGTGGTGGCGGCCGCCCAGGGCCAGGCGGACGCGGCCGTCGTGACGGCCAAGGGCCAGGCGCAGGCGAACATCGAGACCGCGACGGGTCAGGCCCAGGCCAACAAGCTGGTGAACGACTCACTGTCCGATCGCGTGCTCCAGTACGCGTACATCCAGAAGATCGTCGACAAGGTGCAGGTGATGCTCATCCCGGGCAGCCAGAACTTCCTCCTGGACCTGAAGAGCATCCTCGGGCAGACGACGACGCCGACGACGCCGACGAAATGATCGAGACTCTCGGGTCCGCGGACGGGTGCGGGGCCGAATTTGTTGACGGCGCCGGGCCTGGCAGGAGGGCCGGTCGGACGGGTTCGCGCTCCCCCGCAGCTGCGACAGACAGGTGTCACAAGGGGTTCGGATACTCGGCCTGACCGCTTGACATCGAACAGACGTTCGGTCTAGCATCCGGTCACAACCGAACAGACGTTCTGTCAGACGCGCCAGTGCCCGGCCCGTCCGGCGGGGATCCTCGCAGCCCCCGGAAAGGAGCCTGTCGTGGCCATGATCCGAGTCCAGCCAGTCGCGGTCCGCGTGCGGACCGACTGGTTCGACGGTCGCCCAAGAGAGATCACCTGGGGGGACGAGCGCCTCCCGGTCGTCGCCGTCGCAGCGGTCCGCCAGGAGACGTCGGCGTATGACATGGCGGTCGGGCCGCGGACCGTCTTCGAGGTCGAGACGCCGCGGGCGCGCGTCGCCCTCGTCTTCGGACACCGCACGCGGCGCTGGACCATCGACGGTCTCGACGAGGCCCGTCCCGCCGCCTGAAGCTGCGTCCGGACCACCCACGCCGGGTCGCCCGTCGGGCGGCTCGGCACCGGCTGGGGCTCGGCGCATGAGACCGCCGAGAGGGTCCGTCGGGTGCCCTCCCATCCGACCGGACCCGGCAGGCCCGGGGTGGGCGCGCCGGTACCGCGCTCATCCCGGGCGGCCGCCCTACAATCGCCGTCGTGGCAGTCGATCACCCCCCGAAGCGCTTCGGCGACCTGTCGCTCGGCGCGTTCATCGACCGCCTGGCGTCGTCCGATCCCGTCCCCGGTGGTGGCAGCGCCTCGGCCGTCGCCGGGAGTGTCGCGGCCGCGCTCGTCTCGATGGTGACGGCCCTCTCCACGGGCCGGCCACGGTACGCCGCCCATGAGGCGACCTACACCTGGACCGCCGGCGAGGGTCGCCGCCTCTCGGTGCACCTGCTGACCCTGGCGGACGAGGACGCCCGGGCCTTCGGGGCGTACGCCGCCGCACTGAAGATGCCGCGCGGGACCGACGCCGAGCGCGAGACCCGCACGGTCGCACTGCGAGCGGCGGCTCGCGTCGCCTCGGAGGTCCCGCTGACCTGCGTCGAGGCCTGCCGCGACGTCGTGGCCGCGGCCGAGGCACTGGCCGGCCGGAGCAATGTGAACGCCGCGAGTGACGTGCTCGTCGCGGCCCTGCTGGGGGAGGCGGCGGCCGCGGGGGCGGCCGCGAACGTCCGGATCAACCTGCCGTCGGTCGGCGACGACGACCTTGTCGTCGAGCTGACGCAGCGCGTCGACGAGCTGGTCCATGACGTCGCGCGCCTGGCTGCGCGGGCACGGGAAGTGGTGGCCTCGGGCGAGGCCCGGGACCCGCTGCAGGAGGACGCCGGTTCGTGATGCGGCGCGTCCCCGGGCGCGGGCGATGTTGACGGCCGGCGCGTCGGGACTGACATCTGCCTCCGGGACGGCACGCAGCCTCGCCGGCGCGCCCATCGCCGCGGAGATCAAGGCCCGCGTCAAGGTCGACGTCGCCGCGTTCCGGAAGCGGAACGGCTATGCGCCCACGCTCGCGGTCGTGCTCGTCGGGCGTGACGCCCCGTCGGCCGTCTACCTCCAGCAGATCCTGCGGACGTGCAAGAGCGTCGGGATCGACGGGCGGCTCGTCGAGATCCCCGGTCGTGCCTCGGCGGCCCGCCTGCGGAACGCGATCGTGGCGCTCAATGAGGACCCGCTCGTGGCCGGGATCATCGTCCAGATGCCGCTGCCGAAGCGGATCCCGCTCACGACGGTCACCGGGACCCTCGACCCGGCCAAGGACATCGACGGGATCCAGCCGATCAACGCCGGCCATCTCCTGCTCGGCCATTCGGGGTTCCTGCCGACGACGGCGCAGGCCGCGATCGAGATCCTCAAGCGCTCCGGGATCCCGATCTCGGGTCGCCGGGCCGTCGTCGTGGGTCGGTCGAACGTGGTCGGCAAGCCGGCGGCGTTGCTCCTCCTGCGGGAGGACGCGACCGTCACCGTCTGCCACTCCCGCACGACGGATCTCGGGGCGCACCTGCGCCTCGCGGACATCGTCGTGGTCGCCGCCGGCAAGCCCGGCCTCATCACCGGTGAGATGCTCAAGCGAGGTGCTGTCGTGGTCGATGTCGGGATCAACGTCGTCGGGGATCGGATCGTCGGCGATGTCGATGCGGGCTCGGTCGCCGCTGTCGCCTCGGCGCTCACCCCCGTGCCCGGCGGTGTAGGGCCGGTCACGAACGCCCTGCTCATGACCCACCTGGTGCGCGCGGCCGAGGCCCAGATCCGCTCCGAATCTCCCGGCCATCGACCGCGCCGGCCGGTCGTCGCGGGTGGCCGGGCATGAGCGCGTTCCCATCGGACCTGGAGGTCGCCCGCTCGGTCACGCCTCGTCCGATCGTGGAGGTCGCGCACGACCTGGGGCTCCGGGACGACGAGATCGAGCTCTACGGGCCGATCAAGGCGAAGGTGAGCCTCGCCGCCATCACCCGCCTCGAGGCCGAGCGGCCGCGGGGCAAGTACGTCGTGGTCACAGCGATCACGCCGACGCCCCTCGGCGAAGGGAAGACGACGACGACGATCGGCCTGACCCAGGGCCTGAACCGGATCGGCAAGCGGGCCGCCGTCGCGATCCGCCAACCCAGCCTTGGGCCCGTGTTCGGGATCAAGGGCGGAGCTGCCGGCGGGGGCTACAGCCAGGTCATCCCGATGGAGGACTTCAACCTCCACCTGACCGGCGACAATCACGCCATCGGTGCGGCGCACAACCTCGCCGCGGCGTTCCTGGACAACAGCCTCCACCACAAGAACCCGCTGAGCATCGAGCCGACGTCGATCGTCTGGCCGCGCGTCGTGGACATCAGCGATCGGGCGATCCGGCGGGTCGTCATCGGGCTCGGCGGCAAGGAGAACGGGCCGCCGCGCGAGACGGAGTGGCAGATCACGGTCGCGTCCGAGGTCATGGCCATCCTCGCCCTCGCCTCAGATCTCCACGACCTCCGGGCGCGGCTCGGCCGGATCGTGCTTGCGACCACGACGACCGGGGATCCGGTCACGGCCGAGGACCTCAAGGTCGCGGGCGCGATGACCGTGCTGCTGCGCGACGCGCTCAAGCCGAACCTTCTCCAGACTCTCGAGGGCGGGCCGGCCTTCGTGCATTGCGGCCCGTTCGGGAACATCGCCCACGGCAACAACTCGATCCTGGCCGACCGGCTGGCCCTCGTCACGAACGACATCGTCCTGACCGAGGCCGGGTTCGGCGCGGACATGGGGGCCGAGAAGTTCTTCGACATCAAGTGCCGGACCTCCGGCATCCGACCGGATGCGGCCTGCATCGTGGCCACGGTCCGGGCGCTCAAGATGCACGGCGGGGTCGGCAAGATCGTGGCCGGCAAGCCGCTCGATGCCGCGCTGTCCGCCGAGAACGTGGATGCCGTCCGGGTCGGCGCGGCCAACCTCGCCAAGCAGATCGAGAACGTCCGTGCCTTCGGCGTGCCGGCCGTCGTGGCCATCAACGCCTTTCCGACCGACACGCCCGCCGAGCACGAGGCGATCCGCGAGGCCGCCCTCGCCGCCGGTGCCCGCGACGCGGTGCTGTCGACGCATTTCGTGAACGGCGGGGCAGGGGCCGAGGCGCTCGCCCGGGCGGTCTGGGCAGCCGCGGAGGAGGGCGCGCCCGGCTTCGCGTTCCTCTACCCGGACGAGGCGCCGATCGCCGTCAAGATCGAGGCGGTCGCGACCCGGATCTATGGCGCCGACGGGGTGGACCTCCTGCCCGCGGCGGCGAAGGCGATCAGGCAGATCGAAGGGCTCGGCTTCGGCCATCTGCCGATCAACATGGCCAAGACCCAGTACTCGCTCAGCCACGACCCGCTTCTGCTCGGCCGGCCGACCGGCTTCCGCGTCCCGATCCGGGACGTCCGGCTCGCGGCCGGCGCGGGGTTCGTGACTGCGTATCTCGGGGATATGCGCACGATGCCCGGTCTGCCCACTCGACCGGGCGGGGAGAACATCGACATCGACGAGAACGGCGAGGTCGTCGGCCTCTTCTAGGGTCCGCTCGACGCCGTCAGTCGGGCGCCCGCAACCGACGGCCGACCACGACGACGAGTAGCACCAGGCCGACTCCCACCACGCCGATCGTTCCGAGCGCCAGGTAGGGCGCGACGCCACCCATCGTGGACAGCGCGTCCGTCGCGATCGGGGCCGGTTTCGGCAGGACCTGGGCGCCAGGGAACGCCTTCAGTGCCTCCGCCATGAGCGCCTGGCCACCCGGCGTGGACACGTCCCCGTGGGGCGTACACAGGTTCAACTCGATGAGACCGGCAGGCGGCGTTCGCCCGCCGGCGAACAGGTAGCGCGAGCCGGGTGGCGGGACCGGGACGCCGCATGAGGAGCTCTGGCTGCCGAGATCTCTAGGATCCAGGTGGACGATGGGCGCGATACCCGACCCATGGAACCATGTATCGACGGCGACCTGAATGCCGGCCGGATCGGCAGCGCCGACGGTACCGCTGAAGACGACGACATCCGGGAACTTGGCGAATTCGACGAGCGAGTCGGTCGCGCAGGAGCACGCGGCGACACTCTGGGGCAGGGCCAGCCAGCCGGTCAGGAGGGCACCCGAGACGAGGAAGCCGACGACCGAAGCGCGGGTCGCTCGCCAGATGTCACGCATGGCGCCCCCGGTGGCGGGTCAGATGGATGTCGTCGCGATCGCCAGCGCAGCCCAGACGAGGATCCCGAGGAGGACGCCGACGACCCCGAATGTCCACATGACGACGTCGAACGGCCCGAGATCGTTCCCGCCGTGACCGTGGGAATCGTCGCCGTGGCCCGTGACATGGTCGGGGGCGTGTGGATCGGCCGCGTGGTCCGCCTCGGTGGCGGTGGCCGTGGGGGCGTCGCTCATCGGGTTACCTGACCTCCGGCAGGCATCCTACACTGGCCGGACGACCCGAGCCTGAGGTGCCGTTCCCCTGCTGACCCTCGTCCTGACCCGTCACGGGCTCACCCCGCGCTCGTCGCCGGAGCAACATCTCGGCCAGCGCATCGACGTCGAGCTCTCCGATGCCGGCCGCGCGCAGGCCCAGGCCCTCGCGACGCGCGTGAACGGGATCGCCTTCGAGCGGGTCGTCGCCAGCCCGCTCCTGCGCGCCCAGGAGACGGCCCGCATCGTGGCCGCCGGCCTCCGGACGCCGGTCGAGGTCGAGACCGACCCTCGCCTGGCGGAGATGGACTACGGCGCGTGGGAGGGGCTCACGTACGCCCAGATCGACGAGCGCGACGCGGCCCGGCGACGGACATGGGAGGCGGATCCCGCGAACATCCGCTGCCCCGACGGGGAGTCGGCGAACGACGTGGCCGACCGGGCCCGGAGCTTCCTCGCCGACCTGCTCGCCGCACACACGGAGGCCCACGAGCCCGCCGATCCGGACGCTCCGCCCGTGCTCGCCGTCGCCCACTCGAGCTTCAACCGGATCCTCGTCTGCGTCGCCCTCGATCTGCCCGTCCGCGAGTTCCGGCTTCGCCTCCAGCAGGGCCAGGTGAACCTCACGGCGCTCCGCTTCGAGCACGGCGTCGGCCCGTCGGACGCGCGGCTCCTGCTCCTCAACGACCTCGCCCACGTTCGGCCCGCCGGGACGCCGGCCTGGGAATGAGGGCGCTCCTCGCCGACCTGGATCGAGACGGGCGGCTCCTCTTCGCGACCCGTGCGGCCCGGATGTTCGCCTACGGGTCGGTCGCGGTCGTGCTGGTCCTGTACCTCGCGGCGCTGGGCCTGCCGGACCCGGCCATCGGCGTGCTCCTGAGCCTCACGCTGGTCGGCGACACGGTGATCAGCCTCTGGCTGACGACCCACGCGGATCGGGCCGGCCGGCGCCGGGTCCTGCTCGTCGGGGCCGCGCTGATGGTCGGCGCCGGCGCGGTCTTCGCCGTCACCCGCGAGCCGCTCCTGCTGCTCGTCGCGGCGACGATCGGGGTCATCTCGCCGTCGGGCAACGAGGTGGGTCCGTTCCTCGCCGTGGAGCAGGCGGCCCTCAGCCAGCGCATCGGCGCGACCCGTCGGACGAGCGTCTTCGCCTGGTACAACCTCGTCGGGTCGCTGGCGACCGCGACGGGCGCGCTCGCGGCCGGACTGCTCGCAAGCGCGCTCCAGTCGGGCGGCGCCGCGCCACTCGAGAGCTACCGGGCCGTCGTGCTCGGCTACGCGGTCATCGGAGTCGTCCTCGCCCTCGGCTTCCTGCAGCTGAGCCCGGCGGTCGAGACGTCGGCCGCTGCCGACCCATCGATCGCGCGGCGCCTGGGCCTGCACCGTTCGCGCCGGGTCGTCCTCCGCCTCTCGGCGCTGTTCAGCCTCGATGCCTTTGGGGGAGGGCTGGTCACCCAGAGCCTCATGGCGTACTGGTTCCACCTCCGCTGGGGCGTCGAGCCGGCGGTCCTGGGCGCGATCTTCTTCGGGGCGAACATCCTGGCCGCGGTGTCGGCGCTGTCCGCGGCCGGATTGGCCGCCCGGTTCGGGCTCATCCGGACGATGGTCTACACCCACCTGCCGTCCAACGTCCTGCTCATCCTCGTGCCGGTCATGCCCAGCCTGCCGCTGGCCGTCGTGGTCCTGCTCGCCCGGTTCAGCATCAGCCAGATGGACGTGCCGACACGCCAGAGCTACACGATGGCGGTCGTGGACCCTGACGAACGCTCGGCGGCGGCCGGCGTGACCGGGATCGCCCGGACGATGGGGGCGTCGGTCTCGCCGCTCATCGCCGCGCCGCTCGTCGGGATGGCGTCACTCGCGGCCGTGCCGTTCTTCCTCGCCGGCGGCCTGAAGATCGCCTACGACCTCATCCTGTACCGGCTCTTCAGCTCGGCCCCGACCCCCGAGGAGCGCCGGGATCCCTGACCGGCCGGCGCTGGTTGGCGCTCGACCTCAGCGCGCGGCGCGGCGCCAGCCGGGACGGCCCAGGCGCGACCAGACGAAAAGCGCGACGAGTGCGACGACGACCACGACCATGAGCAGGTCGAACGGCTGGAGGGCGTGCCGGATGTCCTGCCAGTGGACGCCGAGCTGCGTGCCGGCGAAGACGAGCGCCGTCGACCAGAGGAAGGCGCCGGCCGTCGAGTACGCGATGAACCGACCGAGCGGCATGCGGGCCACACCGGCCGGGAAGCTGATGAACGTCCGGACGACGGGCAGCAGCCGGCTGAGGAATGCGGTCGCGGCACCATACCGGTTGAAGAACTGTTCCGCAGCGTCGATCTCATGCTCCCGGATGAGCAGGAAGCGGCCCCAGCGGTGGAGGAAGGGGCGGCCGCCGTAGGCCCCGATGGCGTACCCGATACACGAGCCGATCGTGTTGCCGATCGTCGCCACGAGGACGACGATCCAGAACTCCCACCGGCCGTGGGTCAGCGGCTCGACCTGGGTCGGGTCGGAGATGAGGAACCCGGCGAACGGCAGGATCAGCTCCGAGGGCAGCGGCACCATCGCCGACTCGATCGACATGGCGGCCAGCACCCCGAGATAGCCGACCGACCCATAGAGGCCGATGAGGAACGGCATGACGATCGTGTCGATGAAGGACAGCACGGCGGGCAGCATAGCCGAGCCGGCCGACGCGGGACGCGGGCCCGTTGAGGAGCGCCGGGCCGGATCGTCGCCGGGCGGCCTTGGCCGAGGCCGGCCCCGGCGGGCTATGCTCGCGGGGTGACCCACACCGACGAGCCGCATTTCGTCCCGGATCACCCATGGCGGACCGCCGGCGGACCGGGCCCGATCGTCCTCACCGGTGCGGACCTGACGATCGCCGACGTGGAGGCGGTCGCCCGGCACGGCGCGAGTGCGGCCCTCGACGTGCACGCTCGGGCCCGGATGCAGGAGGCGCGCGACGTCATCGAGAGCCTCGTCGCCGCCGGCGCGGTCGTCTACGGGGTGACGACCGGGTTCGGCGACCTCGCCACGACCTCGATCGACCCGGAGCGGACCGGCCGGCTCCAGGAGAACCTCCTGATGAGCCACGCGGCCGGCGTCGGCCCGGCGTTCCCGCCCGAGGTCGTCCGGGCCATGCTCCTGCTGCGGGCGAACACGCTCGCTCTCGGCCACAGCGGGTGCCGTCCGCTGATCGTCGACCGGCTGCTCGCGTTCCTCGCCGCCGGCATCCACCCGGTCGTGCCGGAGCAGGGCAGCGTTGGCGCGTCCGGGGACCTCGCGCCGCTGGCCCACCTCGCGCTCCCGCTCATCGGGCGCGGCGAGGTCGAGTTCGGCGGCCGGCGCATCCCGGCGCTGCTCGCGCTCCGTGAGGCCGGGCTCGAACCGCTCGAGCTCGGGGCGAAGGAGGGCCTGGCGCTCCTCAACGGGACCCAGATGATGAGCGCGATCGGCGCGCTCCTCCTGGCCGACGCGGACCGGCTCGGCCGGACGGCGAGCGTCATCGCCGCCATGTCGGTCGAGGCGCTGCTGGGCACGGACGTCGCGTTCGCGGCCGCCTACCAGCTCGCTCGACCGCACCCGGGCCAGATCGCGGTGGCGGCCGAGTTGCGCCACCTCCTGCGCGGCTCGGGGCTCCAGGCGAGCCACCACGCCGGCGCGCACAAGGTCCAGGACCCCTACTCGCTGCGCTGCGTGCCCCAGGTCCACGGCGCGGTCCGCGACGTGCTCGACCATCTCCGGCGCGTGCTCGACATCGAGCTGAACTCGGCCACCGACAACCCGCTCGTCTTCCCTGGGGGTGCCGGCGTCGATCCGGGGACGCTGGCCACGGGCGGTGGCCTGGTCATCAGCGGCGGCAATTTCCACGGCGAGCCGATCGCGCTCGCCCTCGACATGGCCAAGCTGGCGATCGCCGAGCTCGGGTCCATCTCGGAGCGGCGCTCCGCGCTCCTCGTCGACGCGCGGCTCAACGGGGGCCTCCCGCCGTTCCTCGTGGCCGATGCCGGCACGAACAGCGGCCTGATGATCCTCCAGTACACGGCCGCCGCCCTGGTGTCGGAGGACAAGGTGCTCGTCCATCCGGCCTCCGCCGACAGCATCCCCACCTCGGCCAACCAGGAGGACCACGTGTCGATGGGCTCGATCGCCGCCCGGCATGCCCGGACGGTCCTCGAGAACGTCGAACGGGTCCTCGCGATCGAGCTCCTCTGCGCCGGACAGGCGCTCGACTTCCGGCTCGAACTCGTGCCGGGCGCCGCGGCGGGTGCTGGTGTCGCGGCCGCCCACGCGCGGCTGCGCAACGTGGTCGCGCACCTGACCGTGGACCGCGAGCCGGGGGCCGACATCGCGGCCGCGACCGCCCTCGTCCGGAGCGGTGAGCTCGCCTTGCTGGCCGTGCCGGCCGGTGCGTGAGGAGGCGTCGACCGGGCCGGTTCGTGCTCGGTGTCCACGGGAGGACTCCGCGGCTATGCCCGTAGGTGCATAACGCGATGCCGCAGGTACCGGCGAGCCGGATCGAGGACGTCGTCGACGAGGCGTCGTTCGGGCTCCTCCCACCGTGCGCCGATCCATCGTTCGACCACCGGAGCTGCGACTACTGGGAGGACGCCGACCGCGGATCGCGCCAGGCTCGGTCGATCGCCCCGGCCGCCACGCCCCGACCGCCGTCCCGGCCGAGCAACCCCTTCGGCGACGACGAGGGCGACGAGCCGCCGGTCAACCCGTTCCTGCCTGCGCCGAAGGGTCCGGCGTTCAACCCGTTCGCGCGGGACGACGACGCGGCGCCGCCGAACCCGTTCGCGCCGCCACCACCCCTCCGGCCGACCCTCGCCGCCGGCACGCCCCGCAAGCTCGCCCTCCTCTCGCGCGGCCGGGCCATCTTCGGGAGCTACGCCAAGGTCCTGCTGCTCGATGACCGGCCCGTCGCCTACGCCCAATTCGGACCGCTCTCCGCGTACCCGCGCGCCTCGCGCGTCCGCGAGCTGTACCCGCAGCTCCCCGACGCTCCGCTGCCGGCCGTCATCACCTGCATCGCCACGACGAGCGAGGCGAGGGGTGCCGGGCACGCTCAGCGCCTCGTCGCCGCGGTCTGCGAGGACCTGGCCGGTCGCGGCTTTGCCGCCGTCGAGACGTACCCGGAGGCCGGCCGCGATCCGGACGCGACGAGCGCCGCGACCCCGGCCTTCTGGCTCGCCGCGGGCTTCGTCCTGGCCGTGGACGACGATCGCTTCCCGGTCATGCGCCGCGAGCTCTGAGTCCTCCGCGAGGCGGCCGGTGGTAACGTCGGCGCCTGCGGTCTACGCAACTCACGGAGGTCCGCGATGGCATCGATCCAGGCACTCGGCAGCGTCTCCAAGGTCCGGGGGGCCCTGATCTTCGTCGAGGACATCGAGTCCGAGCTTGTCTTCTACCGCGACGTGATCGGCCTGCGCCTGCTGTATCGGACGCCGCGCTTCGTGCGGTTCGACGCCGCCCAGGGCACGAGCCTGTCGCTGATTTCCGGCGGCGTCGCGTCGGCCGAACCCAAGGACTTCCGGCGCGGAGGCATCGTCCCCGAGGTCATCGTCAACAACCTCGAACTGGCGATGCGACGCCTGGCCGATGCGGGCGTTCGCAACGAGGAGATCGTTCGGACCGCCTGGGGCCAGTTCTGCTTCTTCTGGGATCCGGAAGGCAACCCGATCCAGTTCTATGAATCGGCGTTCGTCCGCCCCGATGCCGACCCGGAGCGGGTCCCCGGTTCGTGACCCAGCGGCCTCCACGTCGGGCCCGGAGTCCGAGCCCGACCGCCATCGCGGCGATCATCATCGTCCTCGGGATCTCAGCCGGCGGATTCCTGGCGCTGTCCGGCGCGCCGGCGGCGACGCCGACCGCCAGCCTCACTTCCTCCGGCGCGCAGGGCTCCCTCCCGCCGCCCGCCACAGGCACCCCCGAACCGTTCGAGTCGGCCTCGACCTCCGCCACCGCCGCCGGAACGTCCCTCGTCGCGATCGACCGTTCCCTGCTGGCCGTCCTGCCCGCGTCGGTCAAGGGCATACCGCTCGTCGCGAACGCCGAGGGCGAGGCGCACGATCTCACCGACCCCGCCCTCTCCGGCGAGGCGTCGGCGCTTGCCGCAGCGCTCGCGATCGACGTCGGGACCGGGGACTTCGCCTACGCGAGCGTCGTCCGCCTGCGACCCGGCGTCTTCTCGGACGCCTACTTCAAGAGCTGGCGCGAGACCTTCGACGTCGGCGCCTGCTCCCAGGCCGGCGGGGTCGCCGGGAGCAGCGCCGAGGCGACGATCGCCGGCCACCAGACGTTCATCGGCCACTGCGTCGGTGGCATCCTTACGTACCACGTGCACCTCGGAGACGTCCTGCTGGGGGACCTGATCGTCTCGATCTCCGCGCAGGGCACGCAGCGGCTCGGGCAGCTCGTGGTGGAGGGCCTTCGATGACGACCGCGTCCGGGGCATCGTCAGGCGCGCTGCCCGGCGCCCGGCCCGTCCGCGCCCCGCGGGGCCCGGAGCTGAGCTGCCGCGGCTGGGGCCAGGAGGCGGCACTCCGGATGCTCATGAACAACCTCGACCCCGAGGTCGCCGAGGATCCCGATGCGCTCGTCGTGTATGGCGGGACCGGTCGCGCCGCCCGGAGCTGGGCCGCCTTCGACGCGATCGTCCGCGAGCTGCGCGCCCTGGCCGACGACGAGACGCTGCTCGTCCAGAGCGGCAAGCCCGTGGGTGTCTTCCGGACCCACGAATGGGCGCCCCGAGTGCTCATCGCGAACTCGAACCTCGTGGGCAAGTGGGCGACCTGGGACGTCTTCCGCGAGCTCGAGCGCGCCGGCCTGACGATGTACGGCCAGATGACGGCCGGGTCGTGGATCTACATCGGCACGCAGGGCATCCTCCAGGGCACGTACGAGACGTTCGCCGAGCTGGCCCGCCAGCACTTCGGCGGGACGCTGCGCGGCCGCGTCGTGCTGACGGCCGGCCTGGGCGGGATGGGCGGTGCCCAGCCCCTGGCCGTGACGATGAACGAGGGCGTCTGCCTGGCCATCGAGGTCGACGAGGCCCGGGCCACGCGTCGCCTCGAGATCGGGTACGTCGACCGGCTGACCACATCCGCGGACGAGGCGCTGGCCTGGGCGCGCGCGGCCGCCACCGCGGGCGAGGCCCTGTCGATCGCGCTCGTCGGCAACGCCGCCGAGGTGGAGCCCTCGCTC